>VEQD01000080.1 GCA_018883385.1 Rhodocyclaceae bacterium
CGGCATCAAGAATTTCACCGGCATAGCTACCTGCCTTCAGAATCAACTTGTCGTTCGACTTGGCAAAATCGTTCAGCACTTTGGCCGGGGCGATCGGATCTTCGGAAATACCGTAGATCAGCGGACCCACCATGTGATCGGACAGACCGGCGAAGGCGGTACCTTCGACAGCACGACGCACCAGGGTGTTCTTCAGAACACGCAGGTACACGCCCGAAGCACGTGCCTTGGCGCGCAGTTGGGTGAGATCACCCACTTCGATGCCGCGGTATTCTGCGAGCACCACGCTTTGCGCCTTAGCGACCTGTGCCGACACTTCGGCAACAACGGCCTTTTTGTCGTTCAGATTCAGACTCATTCGTCTTTCTCCATTCAAGTCAACATGTAACCGGACAACCGGTTACCCCCATTACGGTGACCGAAATCAGAGCCTCGCGGCGTTTGCCGCAAAATCCTGTTCTGGGACCACCATCTGCGCAGGATGCTCCGGAAGAGCAATTAAACGTTGGTACGCACCTGCGGTCTTTGACGATCTGGCTGCCCAATCTCTGACGAGGCCGGGCAGCCAGCCCAAAGTTCTTTAAAACAATGACGCCTGCGTTTAAGCCTGTACCGATGCCTGATCGACGTGAACGCCAGGACCCATGGTGCTGGAGACGGCGATCTTTTTCAGGTACTGCCCCTTGGCCGATGCCGGACGCGACTTCACCAGCGCATCAACGAGCGCGCGCAGGTTCTGTTCGAGGGCTTCGATACCAAACGAGGCACGACCAATCGTGGCGTGCACGATACCGGCCTTGTCCGTACGGTACTGAACCTGACCGGCCTTGGCGTTCTTAACGGCCGTGGCAACATCCATGGTCACGGTACCGACCTTCGGGTTCGGCATCAGGCCGCGCGGGCCGAGGATCTGACCCAGTTGGCCAACGATACGCATAGCGTCCGGTGTGGCGATCACGATGTCGAAGTCCATGTTGCCGGCCTTGACCTGGTCTGCCAGATCTTCGAAGCCAACGATGTCGGCACCGGCGGCGGTAGCAGCCTCGGCCTTGTCGCCTTGTGCAAACACGGCGACTCGCATGGTCTTACCGGTACCGGCCGGCAGAACGACCGAACCACGAACGACCTGGTCTGACTTACGTGCGTCCACACCCAGGTTCAGGGCGACATCGATCGATTCGTCAAATTTAGCCGTTGCCAATTCCTTGGCCAGAGCCAGGGCTTCGTTCAGTGCATAGAGTTTGTTGCGATCAACTTTGCTTTGGTAAGCCTGTTGGCGCTTAGTGAGCTTTGCCATATTAGAGGCCCTCCACGGTGATACCCATGCTGCGGGCGCTACCGGCGATGGTACGCACAGCGGCGTCCATGTCAGCAGCCGTCAGATCGGCTTGCTTGGTTTTGACGATGGCTTCGGCCTGGGCGCGCGTGATCTTGCCCACCTTGTCGGTGTGCGGACGCGGGCTGCCCTTTTGAATGCCAGCGGCTTTTTTGATCAGGATGGTGGCCGGCGGGCTCTTCATCACGAAGGTGAAGGACTTGTCCGCGTAGGCGGTAATCACGACCGGAGTCGGAAGACCGGGTTCCATGCCCTGCGTCGCCGCGTTAA
>VEQD01000081.1 GCA_018883385.1 Rhodocyclaceae bacterium
CCCGGCCGCACCTTCGTGGTGGGGATTTTGCGCGCCTATGGCCGTCTACTGGAGATATCCGTTGATAGCCTGGTGACTGCGGTTCCCGGCGCACCGGTCGCCATGAAGAAAAACGTCGCAATACCAACCAGCGGACCAACGTCGGTACCTAAGTCAGCGTCAACTTCGCCGCGTGACCACGAAACCAAGCGCCAATCGAACCGGATGCTGAAGTTTGGTCTACTGATGATCATGGTTGCAGTCGTGCTGGCCTATGCCGTGCCGCGTGATCTCATTGAAACGACACTACAGGAGGCGCAGACGCTCGCCCAGCAGCTGACCGGCATCCATACCAAGGAAGTCGACGTACCTTCAGAGCAGGCGCCAGCCACACCCGAACAAAGTGCGGCTGGCCAGGCAACGCCTGTTGATCAACAGGCGCAGACGGGGGCAGGCACACTGGAGTTGCGTTTCGCGGCACCTGCCTGGGTCGAGGTGCGCGATCATACGGGGCGAATTATTTATTCTCAGCTCAATGCTGCTGGCACCACCCAATTTATTACCGGTGCAGCGCCACTGGACGTGATGATCGGCAACGCCAAGCAGGTCCAGGCGCGTTGGCGTGATGAGCCACTGAAACTTGATCAGCTGAGCGGCGATGATGTTGCCCGTCAGACACTTCGCTAAGATAGTCTAAATGATGCCTTTGCAACGACACATCACCCGCAGCGTGACCATCGGTGGCGTCACCATGGGCGGCGGTGCACCTATTGTGGTGCAGGCAATGACGAACACCGATACGGCGGATGCACTCAAGACGGCTATTCAGGTGGCAGAGCTCGCCCGTGCCGGTGCAGAACTGGTACGTATTACCGTCAACACGCCGGAGGCGGCGGCGGCCGTGCCGGAAATCCGGGCGCAGCTTGATCGGATGAATTGCGATGTGCCTCTGATTGGTGACTTTCATTACAACGGCCATCGTTTATTGACCGACTATCCGGCCTGTGCCGAAGCGCTGGCCAAGTTCCGCATTAATCCGGGGAACGTAGGGTTTGGTAAAAAGAAGGATGAGCAGTTCTCACAGATGATTGAACTGGCGATTCGTTATAACAAGCCCGTGCGCATTGGCGTCAACTGGGGCAGTCTGGATCAGTTGGTGTTAGCGCGTGTCATGGATGACAATGCCAAAAAGGCCAACCCCGGATCTGCGAATGATGTGATGCGCGAAGCGCTCATTCTATCGGCCCTCGAGTCTGCCGCTGTGGCCGAGCAACTTGGGTTACCGGGTGATCGCATTGTTTTGTCGTGCAAGGTTTCAAGCGTACAGGATCTAATTGCGGTCTATCGGGATCTGGCTGGTCGCTGTGATTATCCGCTGCACCTCGGGTTGACTGAAGCTGGCATGGGTTCGAAGGGGATCGTCGCTTCTACGGCTGCAATGGCGGTGCTATTGCAAGAGGGGATTGGAGATACTGTTCGCGTGTCGCTAACGCCCGAACCGAATGGCTCGCGTTCACTTGAAGTCCAGGTGGCGCAGGAGCTCCTGCAAACCATGGGACTTCGTGCGTTCACGCCCCTAGTCACTGCTTGCCCGGGCTGTGGCCG
>VEQD01000082.1 GCA_018883385.1 Rhodocyclaceae bacterium
ATGCCACCCGCCTGCAAGCGCTGCATGGCTGCATCGATGCTGCCGGGCTGCATTCTCCCCGCCCGCTCATAAACAGCCCGACGGCGGATGTAATGACGATCTTCGGCCAGGTTAGCCAAGTGGCTGAAATAAGTGAATGCCCGGATGACGCTCACCGAATCTTCGTCGGTGAGCTGTTTGAGGAGTTTTTTCAGCTGCTTGTCGGCCGCGTGATCCGAGTCGCGACGAAAAGCCACGGATAGTTTACGAATGGCTTCGACGAGCTCGTAGATCGCATCGCCCTCCTGGGTGCGTATCACATCCCCCAGAATCCGGCCGAGCATCCGGATATCTTCCATCAATGGTTTTTCGGCATCCTGCTTTTGGCGACGCGCTTCCATGGTCCGGTCCTTGATCATCAGCAAAGGCCACCTTGTGGTCAGTGGCACCCTATCTTCTGAAAATTATAGGCATCGCCCGACCGCCGTACATGAAAATTTTTGTGCGCTGCGTGAGGATTATTCAGAGAGCTGCTGCATCTCGCTGGTTAACCATTCGATAAAGGCCGCACACTCCCAGCGCTCAGCCACACCGGGTTTCCAGCAGAGGTAATGATGATTTGGCGCCGGCAGTGCATGATCCGACAAACGGATGAGGCGGCCACTCTCCAGCCAGGCCGCGCCCAGACGGGTTCTGGCCAGGCAAACGCCCAGACCGGCAGCGGCGGCATCATAAAGCAAGCCAAGGTCGTTAAACTTGGCCGTCGTCTTGAGGCGCTGCTTATCAAGTTTGCAGTGATCGAACCAGGTTTCCCATGGCTCCAGTTCGCTATGGACCAGCAGTGCGCGTGCGACAATCTCGTCCTGGTCGAACCCGGCCAGCGAACCGACTTCATTCAGATAGTTCGGGCTACAAGCCGGCGTCAGATAATCGGCCATGAGATGCACCGATTCTCGATCTTGAAACGGCCCCTGGCCGAAGCGCACCTCGAGATCCGTATCCTGAGACACCACATTGAACAACGGGATCGAGACCTGCAGCACCAGATCAATCTCCGGATACCTATGACGGAACATCGATAAGCGTGGCATCAGCACCTGGCGTGAAAAGGTCGGTGTCACGGCCAGGCGCAACGTCGTCCGCTCACCCAGCGGGCCCAGTGGTTCCGTCACCTGCAAAATCGCCAATGCTTCACGCACCCGCTTTAGATACGCCTCGCCCTCCGGCGTGAGACTAAAGTCCTTGCGTATAAAAAGCTTGAACTTCAACTGCTCTTCAATTTGGCGGATTCGGTGACTCACGGCGCTGGGCGTGATGTGCAGATCTTCTGCGACCTTCGTCACATTCCGGTGACGTGCCAGCGCTTCAAACGCCAGCAGCCCCTGAATATTTGGTACACGAGGAATGTTGACTGCCATCGGCGCTATCCTATCAATCCATCATCACCCGGCTTGGCCAGACAACTTTTCCAACAGCCTGAGAACAGCAATAGAGTCTTCATCGCCCATCCCCGAGCCCACCATGGCCTTGTACATTTGTGCGGTGGCTGCAGATGCGGGCAGGTAGAGCCCGAGCTCGTGCGC
>VEQD01000083.1 GCA_018883385.1 Rhodocyclaceae bacterium
CTATATGGACGCCTCCCGTTTGCCAAGGACGAAATTTATGTGTTGGGACAGATAGGCTGCAGTTCTATATCCGGCCTGTTGTGCAGGAATGGACCTGCTGGCCCTGATGGAATCCGCTGACCCGCGCCTCATTCTCCTGGAGGACTCAAAGTCCTTTCCGTCATACAGGCTTGGCGGGTCACGGTCTGACCTGTTTGCCATCACACTTTCATCGACCTTGCGCAACCTTTACGGCGGCCACTCCTTTCTTAAAGTGGTTGATACACCCGTCAATCGCCTAAGCCGGCTGACTGACGAAGCCCCTTTGGTACGTCCGCTCATAGGCAAGAATCGCCCAGATCGTTCGCGCCATTTTGTTGGCCAGTGCCACAACCGCGACGTTGAGCGGCCGGCGCTGGCGTAATTCCGTGACCCACGGTCCCGGCTCCTTGGTATGAGTTAGCACCGATCGAGCACCATGAATCAGCAGCGTTCGCAGGTAGGTGTCACCCCGCTTGCTGATGCCCATCAGTTTGATTCGCCCGCCAGTCCCTGTCTGCCCTGGCACCAGGCCGGCAAAGGCTGCAAACTCTCTCCCGGACTTGAATGCCCTGGCATCGCCCATGATGGCGACTGCTGCCGTGGCTGTGAGTGGCCCGACACCTGGAATTTCGGCAATTCGCTGGCAGGCATCGTTGTTCTTGAGCCACACCTTGATGCGCTGCTCGATTGTGGCGATCTCTTCATCCATCCTCCCAATACGCGCCCATTGGTCGCGGAGGGTATCGATCACCATCGCCGGCAGCCGGTCAGACAGTCTCGCCAGTGCCTCGGCGATGCCCTTCCTGACGCCAGCCTTGCCCTGCGGCATGACTTCACCGTATTCGGTGAGCAAGCCTCGCAGACCATTGATCTGGGCGGTGCGGAACTTGACCAACTGACTGCGCATCCGGTGCAGCGCGAGCATCGCCTGCTGTTCCTCAGACTTGATCGCGACCGCCTTGACGTGGGGTTGCTGCACCGCCGTCCAGATGGCTCGGGCATCCTGCCGATCATTCTTGTTGCCGGTGACGAAGCCTTTGACTGCCTTGCCAGGTAACAACTTGACCTGGTGACCCATCACCGTGAGTTTCCTCGCCCAGTGCTGCGCGCCGCCACAAGCCTCCATGCCGATGAGGCATGCTCGCCGGTTGGCAAAATGCTCAAGGAACTTCTCACGCTTGAGCTGCAGACTCACAATTTCTCCGGTCTCCCTGTCGATCCAGTGCAACTGAAATACCCGTTTGGCGATATCGATGCCGACTACGTTTTTGCTACCATTCATTTCGGACCCTCCGGTTTGCCTGTGAAGATCTTCGTATCTTTCACCTTGGGCACTTTGATGCCGTCGGCCCGTGAGGGGCCACCCTTCAACCATCCACCTCAGCAGGGTTATCCACGGTGCCGGGCGCCGCAGGTCCCTCTGCACCGAAGACGACCGGCGCCGTGGATAACTCGTGTTCAGTGCTCACGGGGTGGGAGGCGTCCATTCAATTCTCCT
>VEQD01000016.1 GCA_018883385.1 Rhodocyclaceae bacterium
GTCTACCTCGACATCAGCCATCAACCCGCTGAGTTCGTGAAGGCCCACTTCCCGACCATTTACGAACGCTGTCGCCAACTCGGCATCGACATTACCCGTGAACCGATACCCGTCGTACCCGCCGCCCATTACACCTGCGGTGGTGTGATGGTCGATCAACATGCGCGTACAGATATTCCTGGCCTTTACGCCGCCGGTGAAGTCACCTGCAGCGGCCTGCATGGTGCCAACCGCCTGGCCTCCAACTCCCTGCTGGAGTGTCTGGTCTACGCGCGGGCAGCCTCTGATGACATCATCGCCCATCGCCAACCGATACCCGACAATCTCCCGCTGTGGGATGAAAGCCGTGTGACCGATGCCGATGAAGAGATCGTCATTTCGCATAACTGGGACGAGCTCCGCCGCTTCATGTGGGACTATGTGGGCATTGTCCGCACTACCAAACGCTTGCTGCGCGCCCAGCATCGGATTCGCCTGCTCTTTCGCGAAATTGACGAGTTCTACGCCAATTTTCGAATCAGCCATGACCTTTTGGAACTCCGTAACCTGGTGCAAGCAGCCGACTTGATTGTCCGGTCGGCGCTCAAGCGCAAAGAAAGCCGCGGCTTGCATTACTCCCGGGATTACCCCGACACCCTGAAGCAGGCAAAAAATACGGTATTGCGTAAACGGATCTAACGATTGGCCAACTGACGGCGGGTCAGTCGGGCCCAGATGAGTAATCGCCGCCACTCGCTGTCTTGGCAATTACTCAGACTATCCGGCAGCAAGACCACCGCACGATGAAGCCAGGACGGCAAATGACCTGGCGCCTGAGGATCCCGCTCTAACTGCAAGACGATGAGCCAGGGGTAAACACTGACACGCCGACAGCGCAAGGCCATATCGCCCAGTGCCTGATCCAGCAGGCTGCAGCCCAGCGGCCGATAGCAGAAATTGAGTGCACAGGGCGGTATCCGGGTTCGCCGCCAGCCATCGGCAAAGATCGTTGCCAGCGCGAGTATCGCCACGACGAGTTGCACGCCTGACAGACGTGTCTGACTGATGCCAACCAGGCTTAACAGCAGGACCAAGAGCAACGCCGCCCGGAGGCGGCGTGATGCGATCGGCCGGAGTTCAAACCGGCGCAGGTTCATCGGTCTTAAACGCGCTTGAAGACCAGCGAGCCGTTGGTGCCGCCAAAGCCGAAGTTGTTCTTCAACGCCACATCGATTTTCATCTCACGCGCCGTATTGGCACAGTAATCCAGATCGCACTCCGGATCCTGATTGAAGATATTGATGGTCGGTGGCGAAATCTGGTTGTGAACGGCCAGCACCGTAAACACCGACTCCAGCCCGCCAGCACCGCCCAGCAGGTGACCGGTCATCGACTTGGTTGAATTGACCACCAGTTTTTTGGCATCAGCACCGAATAACAGCTTGATCGCTTCCGTTTCGTTCTTGTCGCCCAGCGGGGTCGAGGTACCGTGTGCGTTCAGGTACTGCACATCGCCTGTATTAACACCAGCATTCTTCAGGGCGGCCGCCATACTGCGCTTCGGACCATCGGTATCCGGGGCGGTCATGTGATACGCATCACCACTCATGCCAAAGCCGCCGAGTTCGGCATAGATCTTGGCGCCACGGGCTTTAGCGTGTTCGTATTCTTCGAGCACGAGCACACCGGCGCCCTCACCCAGCACGAAGCCATCGCGGTCTTTATCCCACGGGCGGCTGGCGGTCGCCGGGTCATCGTTACGCTCGGAGAGCGCACGGGCGGCACAGAAGCCCCCCAGCCCCAGCGGCGAAATAGTTGACTCGGCACCACCGGCAATCATGATGTCGGCGTCACCATATTCAATCAGGCGACCCGCCATACCAATGGCATGGAG
This sequence comes from Rhodocyclaceae bacterium, assembly GCA_018883385.1. Taxonomy (GTDB): domain Bacteria; phylum Pseudomonadota; class Gammaproteobacteria; order Burkholderiales; family Rhodocyclaceae; genus Fluviibacter. Next base: position 1,874 of record VEQD01000016.1, read on the forward strand.
ACCGGTCGTACAGGCCGTGACGGTCGCAATGTTCGGGCCCTTGAAGCCGTACATAATCGACAGATTGCCCGAGATCATGTTGATGATCGAGCCCGGTACGAAAAACGGAGAAATCTTGCGCACACCGGCGGCATCATAGGTGGCCTTGGTGTCCTCGATCATCGGCAGACCGCCGATACCCGAACCCACACAGATGCCGATGCGTTCGGCGTTGGCCGGATGCTCGGTCAGACCGGCATCGCGGATTGCTTGAATGCCAGCGGCCATACCGTAATGGATAAAGGTATCCATACGACGGGCTTCTTTGGCCGACATGTAATCGGCGACGTTGAAGCCTTTGACTTCACCGGCAATACGCGTCGGGAAACTGCTGCAGTCAAATCGTGTCACTGCCGTAATGCCGCTCTTACCGGCAACCAGGTTGCCCCAGGCTTCCGTGACGGTGTTACCCACCGGGCTGATGACGCCCAATCCTGTGACGACGACGCGACGACGCATGTCTGCTCCTTCAGCAACCCGGCGCAAATCCGGGCTTAGATAAAATTACGGCCGACACGAAAGCGTCGGCCGCAGTGACGCAACAAGCGACGAATTACTTCTGGTGTGACTTGACGTAGTCGATCGCTTGCTGAACCGTGGTGATCTTCTCGGCATCTTCATCCGGAATTTCGCATTCGAATTCCTCTTCGAGTGCCATCACGAGTTCAACCGTATCCAGCGAATCTGCGCCGAGATCATCCACGAACGACGATTCATTCTTCACGTCTGCTTCGTTGACGCCGAGTTGTTCGGCTACGATCTTTTTGACGCGCTGTTCGATGTTATCCATTGAAGCTCCTATTACCCTTCTTAGTAGGTGGTGGAAAAGCAGGTTGTATTCTACCAAAACACGGAAAAGCGTGAAACTTTCCTCAAACTTTCCTGTGTGCGGTGCAAAAAATTACGGCAGGTACATACCGCCATTGACGTGGATGGTCGATCCGGTCACATACGAGGCGGCCGGCGACACCAGATAGGACACGGCCGCAGCAATGTCTTCCGGAGTACCAAGGCGGCCCAGCGGGATGTTACCCAACAGAGCCGATTTCTGACCTTCATCCAGCGCCTTGGTCATATCGGTATCAATAAAACCTGGCGCAACACAATTGACGGTGATGCCACGGCTGCCCAGTTCACGAGCCAGCGAACGGGTCATCCCGCTCACCCCCGCCTTGGCGGCACAGTAGTTGGCCTGACCGGCGTTACCCGCATGACCGACGACCGAGGTGATATTCACGATGCGGCCGGTACGAGCCTTCATCATGCCGCGCATCGTGGCACGGCACATACGGAACACTGCCTTGAGGTTGGTATCGAGCACGTCGTCCCAGTCTTCGTCCTTCATACGCATGGCCAGCGTGTCGCGGGTAATGCCGGCGTTATTGACCAATACGGTAATGGCAGAACCGGTTTTGGCTTCGATGTCGGCAATGAGCGCATCCACCCCGGCAGCATCACGCACATCCAGTGCCGCGCCCCACCCTGCACCCCCGGCCGCCTTGATGGCCTCGGTAATGCTGGCCGCACCCGATTCGCTGGTGGCGGTACCAATAACGGTCATGCCCTGACGGGTCAGTTCCATGGCGATGGCGCGACCAATACCGCGCGAAGCGCCGGTGACGAGTGCAACTGTGGCAGTCATAGTGGTTCCTTAATTCAGGGAAAGATTGGCGTTCACCGATTCGGCATCGGCCAGAGCAACACCGGTAATACCATCGGCACAACGCTTGGTCAGGCCGGCCAGCACCTTACCCGGACCGCATTCGGCCGCGGTGGCAACGCCCATCGAGGCCATCTTCTGGATGATCTCGACCCAGCGCACCGGCTTGGCAGCCTGACGCACCAAGGCGTCTTTGATCTTGGCCGGATCAGTTTCGATGGCGACATCCACATTATTGATCACGGGAATGGTCGGCGTTACAACGGCGATATCCGCCAGCGCGATCGCCAAACGGTCGGCGGCAGGCTTGAGCAAGGAGGAATGGAATGGTGCCGAGACCGGCAGCAGCACCGCACGCTTGGCGCCGCGTGCCTTGCAGGCCTCGCACGCACGTTCAACCGCACCCTTGTGGCCGGCGATCACCGTTTGACCCGGGGCATTAAAGTTCACCGGTTCAACGACTTCGCCCTGAGCGGCCTCCGCACAGGCGGCTGCAATGCCGTCATCGTCCAGACCCAAAATGGCAGCCATAGCGCCCGTACCAGCCGGCACCGCTTCCTGCATGGCGGCGGCGCGCAGGCGAACCAGCGGCACCGCATCGGCCAGTTTCAGCGCACCCGCAGCGACCAGCGCCGAGTATTCACCCAGGCTATGGCCGGCCACAACGGCCGGCGTCTTGCCGCCCAGACTTTCCCACAGTCGCCACACAGCCACACCGGCGGTCAGCATAATCGGTTGCGTATTCACGGTCAGCGACAGCTTCTCGGCTGGGCCTTCAGCCACCATTGCCCACAGATCCTCACCCAGCGCTGTGGATGCTTCATCAAACGTGGCGCGCACCGCCGACGAATCGCCGTAAGCGGCCATCATGCCGACCGACTGCGAACCCTGACCGGGAAAAACGAAAGCGAACGACATTGAGACCTCCAAAAGACTGATTAATTATTGGGCAGAGTGGAGTGCGAGGCGCACGGAGCGCAACAAAGCAATCCGTCTGTCCCGTGATTAATATTTAAGCAAGACGCTGCCCCAGGTGAAGCCGCCTCCGACACCCTGAAGCATTAAAGTTTGACCGCGCTTCACGCGACCATCTTTCACCGCCTCATCCAGCGCCAGCGGCACCGACGCCGCCGAGGTGTTGCCATGATGGTCGACAGTGATGATCACCCGATCGGTGGTCAGCGACAGGCGCTTGCCGATGGCATCAATAATGCGCACATTGGCCTGATGCGGAATCAGCCAGTCGATCTGATCAGGCGACACACCAGCCGACTCGCAACACTCGATCGCGCTATCGGACAGTGCGCGAACAGCAAATTTGAAAACAGCCTGGCCATCCATGCGCAGGAACGGGTCGCCTACGACCTTGCCGCTATGTACCTGACCCGGCACGTTGAGAATATCGGACTGCGAGCCGTCGGCATGTAGCGAGGTCGCCAGAATGCCCGGTGTATCGCTGGCCTTGAGCACCACGGCGCCGGCACCATCACCGAACAGCACACAGGTGCCGCGATCTTCCCAGTCCATGATGCGCGAAAACACTTCGGCGCCCACAACGAGCGCCATCTTGTGGCTGCCCGAGCGGATAAATTTCTCGGCAATGGTCAGGGCGTAAACAAACCCCGAGCAAACCGCCTGCACGTCAAACGCCGTCGCCCCCACATTCCCCAGCTTGCCCTGCATCAGGCAGGCCGTGCTCGGAAAAATCATGTCCGGCGTCGACGTCGCCACAATGATCAGATCCACATCGGCGGCATCGACACCGGCATCCGCCAGCGCACGCCGCGATGCTTCTTCGGCCAGCATGCTGGAGGTCATGCCCTCCGGGGCATGGTGACGCGAAGCGATGCCGGTCCGGGTGACAATCCAGTCATCGCTGGAGTCCAGACCCTTTTCCTTGATCAAGGCGTCATTGGAAATCGGAGCGCCCGGCAAATAGCTACCAATACCGGCCAGCTGGGCGTAAATCGTTTGTGCCATCAGGCATCTCCCGTTGCATCATCGTCCCTGACAGGATCTTTGAGCAACGCTGCAGTAGTTGAAGCGGTATAGCGGGATACGCGATGCGCAATCTTTTCGATAACGCCGTTTTCCGCCTCGTGATAAGCCTCGCGGAGGGCGTAGCCAAATGCAAATGCATCGGCCGAACCATGACTTTTAATGACGGTGCCCTTGAGGCCAAGCAACGTCGCGCCGTTATAACGGCGGTGATCCAGACGCTTCTTGAAGCGGCTCAGCACAGGCAACGCCAGCAAGGCAATCAGCCGTGTCAGCAGATTGCGCTGGAACTCTTCGCGCAGATAACGACCCATCATCTGGGCCAGACCTTCCGAAACCTTGAGTGCCACGTTACCGACAAAGCCATCACAAACGACAACGTCGGCTTCACCCTTGTAGACACCATCGCCTTCGACGTTACCGACAAAATTCAGGTCGGTTGCGCGCAGCAGCTCGGCCGCCTGCTTCACAACCTCGTTACCTTTGATTTCTTCTTCGCCGATATTCAGCAGCCCCACGCGCGGTTCAGCAATATGCTGCACGGCGTTGGTGAGGATCGAGGCCATGATGCCAAACTGCAGCAGGTGCTCTGCCGTGCAATCGACATTCGCGCCCAGATCCAGTATTCGGGTCTGGCCGGTCATGGTGGGCACGACCGTACAGATGGCTGGGCGATCAATGCCGGGCAGCATCTTCAGAACAAAACGGGCAATCGCCATCAGGGCGCCGGTATTACCGGCCGACACGCAGGCATCCACCTCTCCGGATTTCACCAGATTGATGGCCACACGCATCGACGAATCTTTTTTATTGCGCAGGGCCAGCGCCGGTGGCTCATCCATCCCCACGACTTCAGTAGCATTCACAATGTGCAGTCGGTCGCGCACCGATTTAACCGGTGACGCGCGACGCAAACGATTTTCCAATGCGGTGGCTTTACCCACCAGCATCAATTCAACTTCCGGAAACTCTGTGGCAAATGCCAATGCAGCGGCAACCGTGACCTTGGGGCCATGGTCGCCACCCATACAGTCAATCGCGATTTTGACGGTCATATCCGTTCAAAGCTCACGTTGATTCATGGTCAGGTAAAACGCCTGACCTGCCCGATTAGGCGTCGGTCGTCTTAACAACCTTCTTGCCGCGGTAAACACCCGACGGCGAAATGTGGTGACGACGATGCACTTCACCGGTCGTCGGCTCAATGGCCAGCGGCGGGTTGCTCAGCGAATCATGGGCACGATGCATACCGCGCTTCGACGGGGATTTTTTATTCTGTTGAACTGCCATGTTGTTTACTCCTAGTTAAATCGTTACTACCAGAATTCTGCTGACCTAGTGTTTCAGGGTCTTCAGCTGCGCCAGCGCCGCGAACGGATGTTCGTCACCCGAATCCGCCACCGTCACCGGTAGCGCACATTCGTCGTGCATGGGTACGATGGGCAGTGAAAGCATCAATTCATCTTCCACCAGCACCAACGTCATCACACGGGACGAATCGGGCATTGGAAGGTATTCGACCGCATCTGCGTCCAGATCATCTTCCAAGGCGTCAAATCGCTCCAACGCCGCCGCATCCGCCACCCACGCCACCGTATGTTCGTGGTGAATCACCACGGTCACCGGCTGCAGGCAACGCTGACAGGACTGCTCTAGCTGTGCCGCCAGCGTAATCGTCATCGTTGGTTGCCGCTCTGCACCAAACCCCGCATGCAGCGACACCCGAACCATGCCGGATTGACTGACGAGCAGATCGGCCAGACGCGTAAAATCAGACACCGGCACATCACCGCTCCAGGCAAAGGCCTCGCGTGCGGCAACGGTCGGGTCAAAACTTTCCGGCAAACCGGCAGATGACATCCAGATCTGTCCCGTTGAAAAACGGCGAATGATACCATCCGCAGGCCGAATTGTTGAGGTTTTTGTGGTGATAAACCCCGCCAACCCTTTGAATGCTATTGAAAGCGCGCCCCTCATGACCGTCCAGACACCTGCCACAGCCACCCGGCGATTGATTCTCGGCTCCAGCTCGGTCTACCGTCGGCAATTACTGGAACGCCTGGGGATCCCCTTTGAGGTCATCAGCCCCGATATCGACGAATCAGCGCACGCTGGTGAGCACCCCGCCGCGCTCGCACGACGCCTGGCACGGGAGAAGGCGCAGGCCATCGCCCACGGATTAGTGTCTGGTGAACGCAATGCGCTTGTCATTGGTAGCGACCAAGTGGCCGTCCTGGGCGATCAGCGCTATGGCAAACCCGGTAACCATGCCAAAGCCGTCCAGCAACTACAGGCGCTCAGGGGTCAGGTTGTCGTCTTTGAAACAGCCCTCTGCCTCTTCGATGTCGCCAGCGGGCGCACCTTTGAAGAACTGGTCAGCACCGAAGTCGAGTTCCGTGAACTCAGCCTGGCAGAAATCGAGGCCTACCTGGCGAAAGAGCCCGCCTATGACTGCGCCGGCTCAGCCAAATCAGAGGGCTTAGGCATTGCCTTGCTCGATCGCCTATCCGGTGACGATCCGACCGCCTTGATTGGCCTGCCGCTCATTGCGCTCTGCCGCCTGCTGCGCCAGGCCGGTTTTAACCCGCTCATTGACGCCTAATTACTAAAAACGTCCATGACGCAAGGCACACTCCACCTGATTCCGGTGCCACTGGGCGAGTTGGCCGAGGCGGATCCGTCGCAATCTCTTCCGGCAACCTTGCTGCCGGTCATCCGTGAACTTCGGCATTTCGTCGTTGAAAATGCCAAAAGCGCCCGCGCCTTTCTTAAAACCGTCGGCATGCCGGTGCCGATTGCCGAACTGGACATCCGTGAGCTGCCCGGGCGCGGCAAAATCGGCAAATCCGGCGCCAACACAACCGACTGGGATGCGCTGTTAGCGCCTGCCCAAGACGGCGCCCCCATTGGGCTGCTTTCGGAAGCAGGCTGCCCGGCGGTGGCCGACCCGGGTGCAGATCTGGTCCATCGGGCCCACAGCCTTGGCTACCGGGTCATTCCCCACATCGGCCCATCGTCGCTGCTGCTGGCACTGATGGCTTCCGGACTCGGCGGTCAGTGCTTTGCCTTTCACGGTTATTTGCCGCAAGAAGCGTCTGAGCGGCAAAAAGCGATTAAAAGACTCGAAAATAGTTCCAAATGCGCCGATCAAACACAGATCGTGATTGAAACGCCCTATAGAAATGCTAACCTATACAACAGCCTGATCGAGCACCTGCACCCGGAGACCCGGCTTTGCATTGCCGTGTCGCTCACAACGACGGAGGAAAGCATCCGCACTTTGGCCGTGAGCGCGTGGCGCAAAGCGCCGCCACCCGTCTTAGACAAACGGCCAACAGTTTTTTTATTTAAACAATAACAGATGGTTAACCGGATCTCTTGATCCAGTTTGCCAGGTCTGGGATCGAGTCGACCACGCCCACAGGTTGGCATTCGAGCAACACATCCAGCGGGTGCGCCCCATGGGTAATTGCCAGACCATGGGCACCGGCGCTCTGCGCCATTTGCAAATCATGCGTCGTGTCGCCAATCATGAGTGTACGCTCGGGATCGACGCCGAATTGGCCGATGATTTCTTCCAGCATCTGCGGGTGCGGTTTACTCCGGGTCTGATCGGCGGTCCGGGTCGTATCAAAGTAATGGCCCAGACCGCTATGGCCCAATGCCCGATCCAGCCCCACCCGGCTTTTACCGGTGGCGACCGCCAACCAGCGGTGCTCGGCCCTAAGTTCCTGCAATAGGGTTTCAACGCCTTCAAACAGCGTCAGTTCGTGATCACCAGAAAGGTAATGCCGGCGATAGGCATTCACCAGCGCGTCATAGCGTGATTCGGCCAGATCGGGCACCGCATATTGCAGCGCCTCACGCAGCCCCATGCCGATCACATAACGCGCTTTTTCATCGCTGGGCGGTGCGACGCCAATGTCACGGCTGGCTGCCTGAATGGCCTTGACGATGGCACCCGTCGAGTCGAGCAAGGTGCCATCCCAGTCAAACACAACAAGATCGTAAGAGCGGTTCTTCATGTTGTTTCTAAGTTTATTTGGCGGCACAACGATCAAGAAACTGCTGCAATTCTTCCGGCAAGGGCGCCTCAATATGGAGCGATTCGCCACTCACCGGATGTTTGCAACGCAGGCTCGCTGCGTGCAGAAACATCCGATCCAAGGCGCCGCTGGCGGACAAGGATTTATTGAGAGCAAAGTCGCCATACTTGTCGTCACCCACGATCGGGTGCCCCAGACTGGCCAGATGCACGCGGATCTGGTGGGTTCGCCCGGTTTTGAGCTGGGCTTCGACCAAGGCAAAACCCGGATACTGCGTCTTTAGCCGGAAATGCGTCTCGGCCGGACGCGTCTCCGGGTGGGTCAGATCTCGCCCGCGCGCCACCCGAACCCGCCGTTCACCCTCCGGCGTGAGGTACTTGAAGAGTGGCGCCGTCACCTTGAGCGTCGCACCCGGCTTCTCCTGCACCCACTCGCCCGCCACCAGTGCCAGGTAACGCTTGTCGCCTTTTTGACTGCGGAACATGTCATGCAGACCGACCAGGGCCGGCCGGCGTTTGGCAATGAGTAATACGCCGGAAGTTTCCCGATCCAACCGATGGGCTAATTCCAGAAAGCGCGCGGTTGGTCGCTGCGCCCGTAACGCCTCAATCGCGCCCCAGGCCAGACCGCTCCCGCCGTGCACGGCAATACCGCAGGGTTTATTAATCGCCAACAGGCCGTCATCCTCGTAAAGCACCGGCAAATCAATCTCCGGAGCCACGGGCGGGCGTGCATCGACAAAGGCTTCTTGCCGGACCGGCGGCAAACGTAGCTCATCCCCCGTGTTCAGGCGCTGATCAGGCTGGCAACGCCCCCCATTGACCCGTACCTCGCCACTACGAACAATGCGATAAATCCGGCTTTTGGGGACCCCCTTGAGATGACGCAATAGGTAGTTATCGAGCCTTTGACCAGCTTCATCCTCGGTCACCTGGCGGTGCTGCACCGCCGGTAACGCGACAACCGTCCCACCTGCAGCAACCTTACCCCGATTCACGACCGATTTTTTACGGGGAAACGTGCCATCAACCCCCTGTTTTTTTGAAGAAATCGGTTTTTTACGAGCACCGGGTGCAGTTTTTTTACCTAAAGTGGTTGAGGACGGTTGATTACTGCGTGACATGGCTTATACTTTACACGTTTGTGCTGCCAGCAGGTGGGTTTGCGATCTCTCGCCCAACCGATCTGCCCAGACCCTCGAGCCAAAATCGCCCTAAAGCGCGTTCGTGATTCGATCGGTTCTGTCGCAGCCAGACCGGGCCACGACGACTCGCCCAGACGAACACAAGAAGCCGTCACCGACTGACACACGCCCGGCGTATGCAGTCCCGAATGCAGTCACGGCAGAGCCGCCGCCGATATCGGCCAGGCACACTCTGCCGGTTATAGACCGGTTCACCTTGTCCGTTCGTCCGGTTAGGGATCCACCCTGGATATCCTTAGCCTTGCCCAAAGAGCACGCCGCCCGGAAAGCCTTGAACCAGTCCAGGTTGGGCCAGACATCCGTCGGCGCTCACCTGCGGGATTGCCCGCGCCGGTGCTTTTGGAGCACCACGCAATGAAACGCATGCTATTTAATGCGACGCAAGCTGAAGAACTACGCGTCGCCATCGTCGAAGGTCAAAAACTGATTGACCTCGACATCGAATCTGCCGCCAAAGAACAACGCAAGAGCAACATCTATAAGGGTGTCATTACCCGCATCGAACCGTCGCTCGAGGCCGTCTTTGTCAATTACGGCGCGGAACGTCACGGATTCCTGCCCTTCAAAGAAATTGCCCGCGAATACTACGCCCCGAACGGCGAAGGCAGTCGCGCCAAAATGCAGGAAACCCTGAAAGAGGGCCAGGAGCTGATCGTTCAGGTCGATAAAGACGAGCGTGGCAACAAGGGCGCTGCCCTCACCACCTATATATCGCTGGCTGGCCGTTACCTGGTTCTCATGCCAAACAATCCGCGCGGTGGCGGCGTATCGCGCCGTGTCGAAGGCGACGATCGTTCAGAGCTGCGCGATGCCATGGCCCAGCTTACCGTCCCCGAAGGTATGAGCCTGATCGCCCGTACGGCCGCCATCGGCCGTACCGCTGACGAACTGCAGTGGGACTTAAACTACCTGATGCAGCTGTGGACCGCCATTGATTCGGTGGCCAAAGACAACACCGGCCCGCTGCTGATCTTCCAGGAAGGTAGCCTCGTCATTCGCGCCATCCGCGATTACTTCCAGCCGGACATCGGTGAAATTCTCATCGACACCGACGACATCTTCGAGCAAGCCCAGGCTTTTATGAGCCAGGTCATGCCGCACAACGTCAATCGCGTCAAGCGGTACCAGGATGATGTGCCACTCTTCTCGCGTTTCCAGATCGAGCACCAGATCGAATCGGCCTACGCCCGCCAGGTCAACCTGCCATCCGGCGGCGCCATCGTGATCGATCACACCGAAGCGCTGGTCTCGGTCGACGTCAACTCGGGTCGCGCCACCAAAGGCAGCGACATTGAAGAGACGGCCTTCAAGACCAACCTCGAAGCCGCCGACGAGATCGCCCGTCAGCTCCGTCTGCGCGATCTGGGCGGTCTGATCGTCATCGATTTCATCGACATGGAAAGTGCCCGCAACCAGCGCGAAGTCGAAAACCGTCTGCGCGATGCCCTGCACCACGATCGTGCACGCGTTCAAACCAGTAAGATCAGCCGTTTCGGCCTGCTTGAGCTCTCGCGTCAACGTCTACGTCCGGCACTGGCAGAAACCTCGTATATCGCCTGCCCACGCTGTACCGGCACGGGTCATATTCGCTCGACCGAATCGGCCGCGCTGCATATCCTGCGTATCCTGGAAGAAGAGTCGATGAAGGAAAACACCGCCGCCGTGCACGCTCAAGTGCCGGTCGACGTGGCCACCTTCTTACTTAACGAAAAGCGGGCCGACATCCAGGCCATCGAACTGCGTCACAAGATCACCATCCTGCTGTTGCCAAACAAGCATCTGGAAACACCGGCACATCAGATCGTCCGTCTGCGTCACGACGAACTGAATCAGGACGACCACCGCGAACCATCGTACAAGATGGTTGACCAGCCGCTGATCGAAGCGCCGACTTTCTCGGTAGAACAGAAAAACCAGAACCGTCAGGCGGCGGCTATCCGTAATGTCGCCCCGGCCCAACCGGCACCGGTCTCCATCGAAGCCAGCCAACCGGTTCAGGAAGAAAAGAGCGGCTTTATGTCCAAGCTCTTTAGCTGGCTGAGCGGCGACTCCAAGCGAAAGCCACCGGTAGAAACCGCACGCACGCGCACCCCGCGCGAAGCTGGCCGTGATGGTAGCCGTGGCAACAACCGTCGCAGCGCCCAAGGGGACGGCGAAGGCCGTCAACGTGGTCAGCGTGGTGAACGTGGCGAAGGTCGCCAACGCGGCCAGCGCACTGAAGGTCAGGAAGGCCGTCAACGCGGCCAACGTGCCGAGCGCAATAACAATGCCGAAGTCGGCCAGGAAGATAGCAGCGGCAATGCTAATAACCGTCGCCGCGGTAGTCGTGGCGGTCGTGATAACCGTAACAACGCACCGGCCACCGAGGCTTCGGCAGAAAACGTCGCCATCGACGCCGTCGATAGCAACGTATCTGCCGTTGAAGCTCAGAGCGAAGCTGGCAGCACCGGCAACGGCCGCCGTCGCGGCCGCCGTGGTGGTCGCCGCGAGCGTGGTGAGCGCAACACCCAGGCTGACAATGCCCAGGGTAACGAGGCTGGCGTTAGCGATGGGGTCGCTGCAGCTTCGGCGGTTGTCCCGGTCGCAGACCTTGCCGCTCCGGTTGCAACGCCGGCACCCTTGGCTGCCCCGGCATTCGAACTGAGCACCTCACCGGCACCGGTTGCCGCCCCGACCCCGGTGGTTGAAGTAGCACCGACCCCGGTTCCGGCACCCGTCATCGACGCTACCCCTGCACCCGTGGTTGTGGCCGCACCGCTTATCCAAGCCCCGCCGGTGGTGATTGAAACTGTGTCGCTTGAGGCCGTTGGTCTGCAGATGGTTGAAACTGACCCTGCCAAACACGCCAGCGTTGCTGCCGCGCCCGCTGAAAAACCAGTGCGTCAGCCCCGTAAACCGCGCATCAAACCTGTGGTAACGGAAGAACCGCTACAAATGATCGAAACCCATAAGGACTAAGCCTCCGGGGAGCCACAACAAAAAACCGCGCCAGTGCCAACTGAGCGCGGTTTTTTTATCAGCTCGGCAGAGGCGCCAGTGTTGATCAGTGTGCCCGGGCAAGCTTGCGGGGGGCTTTAGCGCCGGCCTTGGCAGAAGGCCGCTCACGCATGATGCTGTCCAGAAGTCCCTCAGCAGCGTCTTCGATCATATCGAGCACCAGATCAAAGTCATGCGCCAGACCATAGTAAGGGTCGGGCACTTCATCATCATCAAACTGACGCGCGTAACTCATAAACAATTTAAGACGCGGCAAGAGGCTTACGGGACAGAGCTTGCGCAACGAATCCAGATTGCTGCGATCCATCGCCAGTACGATATCGAAATATTCCAGATCTTCCGGGGCGACTTTACGCGCCACAATGTGAGACAAATCATATTTGCGCTCGGCAGCCGCACGCTGCGTGCGCGCATCCGGCGATTCACCGACATGGTACCCGTGCGTGCCCGCCGAATCGATTTCGAGCTCAGGGAGCAAACCACGCTGCGCCGCCAACCGGCGGAACACGGCCTCAGCCGTTGGCGAACGGCAGATATTTCCCATACAAACGAACAGCACTTTAGTCATTCGCTCCCCCTTCCATCCTGACATCGTTCATTTCGCAAACACACGAAGCGACGTCTGTTGATCTCTTCCCAAGTTGTGATCAATTCTTCTGGAAACATTGTTTCATAATTATAGGTCTATTGACCAGTCGAAAAAAGATCGGCGTCGCTTCAAGTCATGATTTACCCGATACACTCCGGCAATGATCTCTCGCTGCACACCCTCTCGACACCTACTTGCCATTGGCATACTGCTGAGCCTCTCGCTCACTGCTTGCAGTTCCGGACCCTTTAAATGGAACCAATCGGGTCAGTCTGCCGCCGTACAAGAAAACCCGGATCTCCCCAAGCCCAAGGCGGTCGCCTACACGGTGCTGATCGCACCGAGCGGCGCCATCCGTACCCAGTACATCTCGGATCGAACTGCCACTGCTGCTGGTGTTGTCGGTAGCATGGTGGTGGGTCCGATCGCCGGCGCCATTGGCGGGCTTGTCGGTTCGACCGCCAGCAGCACCGCCGCTTCATCGGCAGAAGAAAAGGCCTCCAGAAACATTGATAGTAGTGATATCGCTCAGGCGGTCGCCCCGATACAGCTGCAAGCCTTCTTGGCCAGCGCGCTGGCCGATAAGCTCAATGTTTGTGGCATTCGCGCCGAGGTTCACCCCACCCTGCTTAATCCGAACAAGCCTGATTGGTCGACCACGCATCTGGTGGTGCCCCCTGAATTCATGCGGGATGCGGAGCCCCACCGCTTCTTTGTGGAAACCGGCGTCCTCGGGCTACAGGTTCGTGCTGCGCTGACAGACACCACCATGGAGGGTAACGCTTACGCGCGGGTGTACGAAACCCGCTCGCTAAAGCAAATTGGCCGTTACAGCAAAAAGACTGGCAGCAGCGGTTCAATCACTTTAAACAACTACGGTGCCGGCACCCCTCAGGAAACCGCCGAACTACAAAGATCGGCCAGGCTCGTCGCACAACATCTGGCCAGCGGCATCGCCACCGATATGTGCGCCATCATGCGCCGCTTCTAGCTACTCGCCGAGCGGCGCGGCACCAAAGACCCGTTCCTTAAGCCGGAAGAGCTGATCACGGGTCTGCGCGGCAGCCTCAAATTCCAGATTCTTGGCATGTTTCTGCATGGCCTGTTCCAGCTTGCGGATCTCTTGCGCCAACGCCTTCTCGGACATCGACTCGTAAGCCTTTTGCCCTTGCGCGGCTTTGGGAAGATTGCTGACCCCGTCGATGGCGTTGTAACCGGTCGTATAGACACCGTCGATGATGTCCTTGATGCGCTTTTGCACCCCGCGCGGCACGATGCCGTGTTCTTGATTAAATGCCAGCTGCTTGTTCCGACGTCGTTCGGTTTCATCGATGGCGCGGCGCATCGACCCGGTGATCTTATCGGCATACAGAATCGCCGTGCCATTTAAGTGCCGGGCTGCGCGACCAATGGTCTGAATCAATGAGGTTTCCGATCGTAGGAAACCCTCCTTGTCGGCATCCAGAATCGCGACCAGCGATACTTCAGGAATATCCAGACCTTCGCGTAACAGGTTAATGCCGACCAGCACCTGAAAAACACCCAGACGTAAATCTCGAATGATCTCGACCCGTTCCACCGTGTCGATATCCGAGTGCAGGTAACGTACCTTGACCCCGTTTTCGGTCAGATAATCGGTCAGGTCTTCGGCCATACGTTTGGTGAGGGTGGTCACCAGGACACGTTCTTCCAGGGCCACCCGCTTACGGATCTCGCCCAGTAAGTCGTCGACTTGAGTCATCGCAGGACGCACCTCCACCACCGGGTCGACCAGGCCGGTTGGGCGGACCACCTGCTCCACCACCTGCCCTGCGTGCTGCTTTTCATACTCGGCCGGCGTAGCGCTCACAAAAATGGCCTGGCGCATGCGCTGTTCGAATTCGTTGAACTTGAGGGGCCGGTTATCCAGCGCCGATGGTAGACGGAAACCGTAATTGACCAGGTTCTCCTTACGCGAGCGGTCGCCTCGATACATGCCGCCCACCTGACCAATCGCCACGTGCGACTCGTCAATAAAGATCAGCGCGTTATCTGGCAGATAATCGATCAGCGTTGGCGGCGGCTCGCCGGCCTTGCGTCCGGACAAATGACGAGAGTAGTTTTCGATGCCTTTACAGAAGCCGATTTCACTCAACATCTCGATATCAAATTTGGTTCGTTGCTCGATCCGTTGTGCCTCGACCAGTTTGGCCTCGGCCAGAAAGGCAGCCTTCTGAATGTTCAGTTCTTCCTTAATGCCTTCTACCGCTTTGAGGACCGTCGCCCGCGGCGTCACATAGTGGCTGGAGGGGTACACCGTAAAGCGCGACAGACGCTGACGAATCTCGCCCGTCAGCGGATCGAATAATTGCAGGCGTTCGATCTCATCATCAAAGAGTTCAATACGCACCGCGTGCTCGGCGTGCTCCGCCGGGAACACATCGATGACGTCGCCGCGGACGCGGAATGTCCCACGCTGAAAATCCATCTCGTTACGTGTGTACTGCATTTCGGCCAGCCGTTTGAGCAAGTCACGTTGGGCAACCTTGTCACCCTCACGGACATGCATAATCATCTGGTGGTACTCGTCACGGTCACCAATACCGTAAATACACGATACTGTCGCCACGATAATGCAATCGTTGCGCTCGATCAGACTCTTGGTCGCTGACAGGCGCATTTGCTCGATGTGCTCGTTGATCGAAGAATCCTTTTCGATAAAAAGATCCCGGCTGGGCACATAGGCTTCCGGCTGGTAATAGTCGTAATACGAGACGAAATACTCGACCGCGTTTTCCGGGAAGAATTCCTTGAACTCGGCATACAGTTGTGCGGCGAGCGTCTTGTTCGGCGCCAGCACCAGCGCCGGGCGACCGCTGCGCGCAATCACATTGGCCATAGTGTAGGTCTTGCCGGAACCCGTCACACCCAGCAGTGTCTGGAATGACAGACCATCCTCCAACCCGGACATCAGCTGATCGATCGCTGCTGGCTGGTCGCCAGCGGGGGGAAACGGCTGATGCAGCCGGAAAGGGCTGCCCGTAAAGGTCACCACGTCGGCATTGGCCGCAGGCGGAAAGCGATCGTCCATGTTAAAATTTTCAAGTTGGTTCTTGTGCCCCATCGCACAGTGTAACGCCTCATTCTTCAAGTTTCCTCAATTTCTCCATGCCGGTTTTACCGGCGACCTCCGGAGCTGTTATGACCTCGATTTTTGCTGATGTCGCACTTGCACCGCGCGACCCAATTCTCGGCCTGACCGAAGCCTTTAATGCAGATACCCGCACCACCAAGGTAAACCTTGGCGTTGGTGTCTACTACGATGACAACGGCAAACTGCCGCTGCTCAAGGCTGTGCGCGCTGCCGAAGAAGCCCGCATGCAGAATCCGCCAGCGCGGGGCTATCAACCGATCGAAGGTTCGGTCGCCTACGACCAGGCCGTCCAAGCGCTCCTCTTTGGCCACGACACGCAGCTACTGCGCGACAAACGCGTCATCACCGCCCAAGCCATTGGCGGCACCGGCGCCCTGAAGATCGGGGCTGATTATCTCAAGCGTCTGGTGCCAAACGCCACCGTTTACATCAGCGATCCCTCGTGGGAAAACCACCGCGCGCTGTTCGAAGCTGCCGGGTTCCCGGTTAAGACGTACAGCTATTACGATGCTGCCACCCGTGGTGTCAACTTTGCCGGCATGCTGACCGATCTGAAGGCCATGCCCAAAGACTCGATCGTGCTGCTGCACGCCTGCTGCCACAACCCGACGGGTGCCGATCTGAGCAACGAGCAATGGGATCAGGTCATCGATGCGATCCGTGCCCAGGGCCTGATCGCTTTCCTCGACATGGCCTACCAGGGCTTTGCCGAAGGCATTCAGCCAGACGCCATCGTGCTCGACAAGTTCGCCCACTCAGGCCTGCAGTTCCTCGTGTCGTCGTCGTTCTCCAAATCGTTCTCGCTCTATGGCGAGCGCGTTGGCGCCTTGTCGATCGTTACCGAATCGGCCGACGAGTCGGCCCGCGTGATGTCACAACTCAAGCGCGTGATCCGTACCAACTATTCCAACCCGCCGACGCATGGTGCCGCGGTAGTTGCTGCCGTGCTGACCAGTCCCGAGCTGCGCGTGATGTGGGAAAAAGAACTGGCCGAAATGCGAGACCGCATTCGCGCCATGCGCCATGCTCTCGTCGACAAGCTCAAGGCCAAGGGTGTGAAACAGGACTTTAGTTTTGTCATCCAGCAACGCGGCATGTTCTCCTATACCGGCCTCACCGCTGCACAAGTCGATGTGCTGCGCGAGAAGTACGGCATCTACGCCGTATCAACCGGTCGTATCTGCCTGGCTGCGCTGAACAGCAAGAATATCGACGCGGTGGCTGACGCTATCGCCGCCGTGCTCTAGTCGCCTTCGGTCGCCAGACAACCAAAACGCACCCTCGGGTGCGTTTTTTATGGCCGGTCCTTGGGACGATAGGGCTGTGAATGACGCTGGTGCTTTTGCCAGTTTTGCAGATACTTCTCGGCGATGGGGCCGGATTCAATGATCACCATGTTCTCGGCATTACGCTTCTCAGCGGCGCGGGTAAAGTTGTAGCTTCCTGTAATCACGTACTTACCATCGATGATCATGATCTTGTTATGCGCGATGGCATGGCGATCGTCGATCAGTGTCGGAATCCCGGCATGGCTGGCATAGTCGGTCGCCGAATACTTTTGGGTACGATTGCTTTTGTCCAGAAGCAGCATCACATCGACGCCGCGCATTTGCGCATCGGCCAGGGCCTGCACGATCACCGGGTTCGTAAATGAATAGGCTTGAACCCGAATCTCGCGCTGTGCGCCGCCAATCTCTTCGGCAATCGCGTTTTCCACCATGTGGCCCGGCGTGAAATAGGCGCGAATTTTGGTGACAGGCACGTCCACCGGGGCCTCGCTGGTCTGGGCCACGCTCATCCCAGGGAAGATGCATAGAAGCATCAGACCGATCCAGAATGGCCTATTCATGTGCATCATTGCTGCTGGGTGGTCGGTGCGCTTGATGAAAGCGGCATCAGGGCCTTTTCGGTATCCGTCACCAACTCATGCTCAGGCGGATCTTCATAAGGCTCTGCCAATACCGCTGATCGACCAAAACCGATTTTGGCCTGGGCCTGCATCACCTTCTCGGCAATATCGGTATTACCCGCCTTGAGCGCCCAATCGACTGCGCTCTCGCCACCTTTCGTCCAGGTCGGATCGGCGCCGGCTTCGAGCAAACGATCCACCATTTCTTCCTGACCCTGCTGGGCGGCAATCATTAGTGCGGACGCCTGACTGGGATTGTTGCCATTCACGTCGGCACCCTTAGCCATCAGGTAATCAAAGACGTCCATGTTTTTGCCGTAGACGGCATAGCTGAGTGGTTGCCAACCTTGCTTGCGGTTTACCGGCAAGCCGGCATCGAGCATCTGTTTGACGATCGAAAGATTGCCCTTGATCGCGCCGTAGTTGAGCGCATCGTCCCCTACCTTGTTCCGTCGTTTGGGGTCGGCACCACCCTTCAACAACACAGCCACGACATCCGCATTACTGTTCGCGGCCGCATGCACCAACAAGCTGTTGCCCTGACGATCTTCGTAATTGGGATCAAAGCCCTCGGCCAATCCGGCTTTCACGGTATCGGCATCACCGCTCTTGGCCGCTGCGACCATGTTGTCGGCTGAGGGTGCCGCCCAGACAGTCGCAGCCACGAAGATACTGCACAACCAAAGCGCGCATCTCTTCATGGCGCAATCCTGGGCCCTAGGACGGCCGCAGCCGCCGGGAACAAGGTCAGGAAATTGCGGCTCGTTGCGGCAGCCACTTCTTCCAGCGAGATCTGGCGCAAATCAGCGATTGCTTCCGCCACATGTTTCACGTAGGCCGGTTCATTAGGCTTGCCTCTATAAGGCACCGGTGCCAGATACGGCGCATCGGTCTCGACTAACAGCCGATCGAGCGGGATTGAACGTGCCACTTCGTGCACCTGTTCCGCTTTTTTGAAACTCACAATACCCGACAACGAGATATAAAAACCCAACTCGATACCGGCCTGAGCCACAGCCAATGATTCGGTAAAGCAGTGGAGAATGCCGCCCACGTCTGACGCACCCTCTTCTTTTAGAATCGCCAGCGTATCTTCCGAGGCCTCCCGCGTATGAATAACCAGCGGCTTTTTGAGTGCGCGCGCCGCACGGATATGGACGCGGAAACGTTCCCGCTGCCATGCCGGTCGATCCTTATGCCAGTGGTAATCCAGGCCGGTCTCGCCAATGGCCAGCACCTTGGGATCTGCGCCCAGTTCGCAGAGAATCGCTTCATCTGGCTCCTGATGATCGGCATATTCCGGATGCACCCCCACCGAGGCAAAAATCTGCGGATACGCATGGGCAATGGCCAATACCTGCGGCGCCTCTTCCAGCGTGACGCCAATCGTCATGCAACCGGCAATGCCGTTGGCCGCCATCGCCGTCAGCACTTCTGGCAACCGGTGAGAGAGCCCATCAAAATCAAGATGGCAATGGGAGTCGATCAGTTGGGTCATAGCCACTCAGGCACGGGGCTCAAACAAGCCCACCGCGCGGGAAAAAATAGATTCAAGAAAAAGTCGGATATTAAGCGGGTGTGCACTCAAACGGCGTGCCTCGAGTAACACCTCGGGAAAACGGGCAAGCGCCTCGTCGTTTATTCCTGCGGTGAGCTTTTCAAGGGTGGCCTGAAGCTCCGGGAATGTTTTGGCCGTGGAACCCAAGCGCACCAGTTGCAGATCGAGCGTCCAGCGTTGCAGCCAATCAATGAGTTGCGCCAGACGCAGCCCCGATTGATCACCCTTGATTAGCGTTTCACACGAACGCGCCAGGGCGAGTGGATCGAGGCGTTCGCCCAGCGGTAATTGCGCCAGTAGCGCTTCGAGAATCGCCACTTCCGCAATGGCTTCATCGGTTGCTGCCGAATCCTTATCGGCCGCCTGTGCCAGCGCCAAGGCAAAGCGCAACGCGCCAGCACAGCGGTTCAACCACAATGCCCCGTTCTGGGTGCTGATGCCCATGACCTTCAATTGTGACAACGCCACTGATTGTTCTGGCACGCGCATCGGTACGGCTCGAGTACGGCTCCGTACGGTTGGCAACAGGCGCTCGGCCGCATGGCTGACCAGCAGAAAGTGCACACCCTCCGGTGGCTCTTCCAGCGACTTCAGCAAGGCATTCGCCGTTGCCTCATTCATGGCTTCGGCTGGCTCAATCAGAATCACCCGGCGGCCACGATGGCTGCCCACCTGAATAAACGACTCCAGCGCCCGCACCTGATCGATCCGGATCTGCTCGCTCTTTTTGCGGTCGGCCTTGGCAGAGGCTTTGCCATCATCCTCACCGAAGACGTCATCTTCATAGGCCTCCGGGCGGATGCGACGAAAATCCGGATGATTACCCGACGCGTGCCAGGTACACGAGGTACAGGTGCCGCAGGCAACACCATTATCACGCGGTGAATCGCATAGCAGACTGGAAGCCAGGTCTTCCGCAAACGCCAGCTTGCCGATACCGGCGGGTCCGGTCAGCAACAGCGCGTGTGGCAAACGCCCGTCCAGACGTGCCCGTTGCAGCTGTGTCCAGGCGCCGGGGTGAATGTCGTGCCAAAGGATCATACGGCGTTATCCGGCACCAACAGATCACCGAGCGCCAAAAGAATTTGCTCGCGCACTTGTGCCATCGGCACATCCGAGGCTACTAGACGGATACGTTCGGGGAATTGCGCTGCGCGCGCATGATAGGCATCGCGCACACGTTGATGAAAATCCGCGGCTTCGCGTTCAAAACGATCGAGCACGCGCGTATCGTGAAGCCGCGCTTGCGCTGTGGCAACAGATACATCAAACAGAATGGTGCGGTCCGGCTGCAGACCGTCCTGCACCCACGATTCCAGCGCCGTAAACTTATGCGCCGGTACCCCCCGGCCACCCACCTGATACGCATAGGTCGCATCCGAAAAGCGGTCTGAAATCACCCAGGCACCGCGTGCCAGCGCCGGACGAATCACCGTGACCAGATGCTCCGCGCGCGCGGCAAACATCAGCATCATCTCGGTCTCGGGCGACATGGGTTCGTTGAGCAGCATTGTGCGCAAGGCTTCACCCAAGGGCGTACCGCCAGGTTCCCGCGTGACGATCACGGCATGCCCCAGGTTCGTCAGATATTCGCGTAACCATTCGATATGCGAGCTCTTACCCGCCCCATCGATTCCCTCAACGGTAATAAAGCGACCCGACTGCGACATGTTCTTGCTCAAGGCTTTCCCCGTTGATATTGATTCACGGCCTGGTTGTGTGAATCCAGGCTCGCCGAAAATTGACTGGTGCCGTCACCGCGCGCCACAAAATATAGCGCATCGGTGGCGGCCGGATGGGCAGCGGCCTGCAACGAGGCCTGACCCGGCATACAAATCGGCGTTGGCGGTAAGCCAGTACGGGTATAGGTATTGTGCGGCGTATCGCGTTGCAGATCACCCTTGCGCAAGTTACCGTCGAAACGCGTACCCATGCCATAGATCACCGTCGGGTCGGTCTGCAGGCGCATGCCCTTGCGCAGACGATTGACAAACACCCCGGCAATCTGTGCCCGATCGGCTGCTGCACCGGTTTCCTTCTCGACAATCGACGCCAGAATCAGTAATTCATATGGCGACTTCAACGGTAGATTGGCATCCCGACCCTGCCACACGGTATCCAGTTGCTTCTGCATCGCCGTCATCGCCCGGCTCAGCACGTCGAGATCTTCGGAACGTTTATCAAAGCGATAGGTATCGGGAAAGAACCAGCCTTCCGGCTGACGATCCGGTACACCGAGTTTGGCCATGATGGCCCGATCGCTCAACGACTGCGTCGTATGGATCAGATCTGGCTGGGCATTCAACTTTGAACGTAACTCACGGAAGTTGATACCCTCGACAAACAGGACCTCGCCCTGGCTGGTGTCGCCGCTCGACAACTTGCGTAGCAATGTCCATAAAGAGATGCCCTGATCAAATTCGTAACTACCGGCTTTAATGCTCGTCGACAAACCAGCCAGCCGACCCACGCCAGAAATAATCCACGGCGACACCTGCACCCCCCCGGCATGAAGGGATTGCGCGGCAACCTTCAACGACGCGCCGGGCGGCACGCGCACCAGCAATTTCGGTTCGCTCAGGGGCACCGGCCACCAGACCAGCGCGCAAAAACCCACCGCGAGTAAAAGCCCCGCTGCCAGTAGGAGTTTGGTCAATCTGGTCAATTGCGTCATAGCCTCTTATGATACCAATATGAATACACCGACCCTGATCTCCCTGCCCCATCTGACCGCCCTGGAACTCACCGGGGAAGACGCCCAGGCCTTCCTGCAGTCGCAAGTCCCGAGCGACATCCGCCAACTCAATGCCGAGAAAGCCCAGATCTCGGGCTGGTGTACCGCCAAAGGCCGGCTGCTCACCACCTTTGTGATCTGGCCGGTCGCCAATGGCTATCGCCTTATCCTGGCCACCGACGTGGCGGACGCCATCGCCAAACGCCTCAAGATGTTCGTGCTGCGCCTCAAGGTGCAAATTACCCGTCTGGACGATCCAGTCGCCGGTCTGCTCAATCCACCGGCTGCCTTGGGCGCACTCAACGTGCCCACCGAAGCCTGGCAAGTCCGCCAGGCCGAGGGCGTCACCGCCATCCGTCTGGATGGCACGCGTGTGCTGCTGACCGGCACTCAAGCGGCGCTGGCTGCCCTTACCAGCGGCCTCCAATCGGGCCAGACCGAGGCCTGGTTGCGCGCCGACATCGCCCACGGCTTCCCGTTGGTCACGCAAGCCACCAGCGAGCACTACGTGCCGCAGATGGTGAACCTCGACAAACTGGGCGGCGTCAGCTTCAAAAAGGGCTGCTACCCCGGCCAGGAAATCGTCGCTCGCACCCACTACCTGGGCAAAATCAAACGCCACCTCTACCGGGTGAAGGCCACCCAACCGCTGGCTGCCGGCGCCGAAGTGCGCTCGGCCGTGCTCAATGGCCAGACCTGCGGTAGCTTAGTCAACGCCGCGCCCAACGAAGCTGGCAACGAATGGCTGGCACTCGCTGTCCTGCAGCAAGACGCCGTCGCTGGCGCCATTTATCTCGACGCAGATCAGGGACGCATCGAACTCACGTCGATCGACGAAGTCATGCCTGCACCGGAAGCAGACCAACCGGCCTAATCCAGAGACTCAGTCTTCGCGAATCAGCACCGGGGTGCCCACCGGCACCCGGTCGAACAGTTCCACCATATCGCGATTCGCCATGCGCACACAGCCATGCGACCCCGGAACACCGAGCGTCGTTTCATCCGGCGTACCGTGGATATACACATAGCGGCGCATCGTATCCACCTGCCCACCGCGATTCTTACCCGGCTCCTCACCACAGAGCCAGAGGATGCGCGTCAGGATCCAGTCTTTGCCCGGTTGTGCCGTCATCAGTTCCGGCGTACAGATTTCTCCCGTTGGCCGCCGGCCGCGTAACACCGCCCCTAAGGGCAAACCATCGCCAATGCGCGCACGAATACGATGTCGCCCGCGCGGCGTCTGGTAACTTCCCATCTGCTCACCAGCGCCCTTGGCCGCGGTGGATACGCGGTAACGCTTGATCACGCACCCGGCATCATCGAGTAGCGTCAGCCTCTGGTCGGCAATGGACACCTCAATCCGCATTGTTTTTTCCTGCATCGCGCAGATCGCGGGCTTCGGCGCGGCGCCGCTGAAAAAAAGAGGCGATCAGCGCCGCACTCTCTTCCGCCATCAATCCGCCCTCGACCTCGGCATGATGATTCAACCGGGCTTCGGCAAACAGATCCACCACGCTGCCACAGGCACCGGTCTTGGGTTCTTTGGTGCCATATACCACCCGGCCAATCCGTGCATGCTGGATCGCACCAGCGCACATGGCACAGGGTTCTACCGTCACAAACAAGCTCGCGCCGGGCAACCGGTAGTTACCCACGTGCGCTGCCGCATCGCGTAATGCCATTACCTCGGCGTGCGCCGTCGGGTCATGCGTACCAATGGGCTGATTAAAGCCCCGGCCAATGATCTGTCCATCTACCACCACCACGGCACCTACCGGCACCTCGCCGTGCTCGGCACCCGATCGCGCCAGCGTCAGTGCCTCATGCATAAAGCGAACATCGTCTTCGGGCATACCAGGAATCACTCGTCTTCTTCAATATGCAGCTTGTGCAAAAAACGGTGAATCACCGGTGTAAAGGCAATCGCGGTAGCCACGATCAGGATCATGCCGCAGAACAACGCGTAAAAGCCCTCAAAAAGCTTGCCGTAAACCGTGGTCGGCGCATCAAGCACGCCCATGCCCGACATGATCATCGTGGTGTTGACAAAGGCATCAAGCCAGGCGATGCCCTCCAGATAGTGGTACCCCGCCATACCGGTCAATAAGGTTGCCAATACGATGAGGGTGCCAAAGAACATCGAACGGAACACACGACCGGCAAAAACCCGGCTCGACGCCAGTGGTTCGGTCAGTCTCTCTAGAGCAACAACTTCAGGAATACGCATAATCAGACCGGGCTAATTTGAACTGGTCCCTATAATAACGGCTAATTAATCGTTTGATCACACCATGCTCCTCGACTGGACCGGACAACTCGTACTGCTGATCACTGCCATCGTTGCCAATTTTTTCTCGGCGATCTCGGGCGGCGGCGTGGGCCTCATTCAGTTTCCCATCCTGATTTTTATGGGGCTCAGCTTTGCCACCGCCCTAGCCACCCACAAAGTCGCCAGTGTATTTCTGGGGGTTGGCGCCATACTGCGCCATCTGAAAGAAAGCCATCTGGAGCGCCGCGCCTGCGCCATTATTCTTTCGGCCGGTATCCCCGGCGTCATTCTCGGTGCCTCACTGATCCTCAAGGCGCCGGAAAAGCCTGCACTCATAACCCTGGGTATCCTCACCACGGGTTTAGGCCTCTATTCCATTTTTAAACCTAAGCTTGGCATCGAGCACGCCCCCAAGAACTGGCATGGTCGCGGCTTATTGACCGGCATCGTTGGGCTATTTATTGTCGGATTTCTCAATGGCTCCATCACCTCCGGCAGCGGACTCTTTCTGACGATCTGGCTCATCCGCCACTTTGGCATGGACTACCAACGCGCCATCGCCTACACCCTGGTGCTGTGTGGTTTCGCCTGGAACGGTACCGGGGCCTTCGTCATGGGGCTGGCCGGCGATATCGCCTGGGATTGGCTCCCCGCCCTGATTATCGGCTCCGTGATCGGTAGCTACCTAGGAACACACCTGGCGCTCAAGCAAGGGAACAAAATCGTCAAACGCGCTTTTGAGGCCACCACCATCCTGATTGGCCTGAAACTTATCTTTCTCTGACCGAGCACGCCTATAATTAAAACATCTGCATAAAGTTTTGCCGGGAGTGCTTCATGAATCTGGAAAAAGTCGTTTTTGGGTTTTTCATCGTT
>VEQD01000017.1 GCA_018883385.1 Rhodocyclaceae bacterium
AACGTTTAAGAGATAGTGATAAAAATGAAACGTTTTTTTAGTGTCTTACTCTGTGTGCTTGTGCTGTCGGCGCCAATGACGCCTGCTTACGCATTGTTTGACAGCAAGTCCCCCGCGCAGCAACGGGCGGAGATCCTCAAGCAGAACGAGCAGATCATGAACCGCCTCTATGGCCTGGAACCGCATGCGCGTGAGCTGGTGGCCAAGTCTGCAGGCTATGCCACCTTCAGTAATTTCGGGATGAAGATATTGCTGGCGGGTGGCGGTTCGGGTTCGGGCGTGGTCATGAAAACCGGCAACGCGAAACCGGTCTTCATGAAGATGCTGGAAGTTCAGGCAGGCCTAGGTGTGGGGATCAAGTCCTTTACGGTAATTTTTGTATTTGAAACCGAGAAAGCCTTGAACTCGTTTGTGAACTCGGGCTGGGCCTTTGGTGGTCAGGCGACGGCGGCTGCCAAATATGAAAAGAAGGGTGGTGCCTATGAGGGTGCAACCAATGTGTCGGAGGGCGTGTGGATGTACCAGCTCACCGACAATGGCCTGGCGGCAGAGATTACGGCCAAAGGCACCAAGTACTATCAGGACGACGACCTGAACAAAGGCGCAGGTAAATAAAAAATGGCTGCCGGAGTGATCTCGGGCAGCCATCTCGTCGTGGGCGGCAGAACTTAGTTCTTGATTGCCTCCACGGCAACCGTCAGTTCGGTCTCATCACTGACATTCGGCGCGTACTTGCCCAGGCCAAAGTCGCTGCGCTTGATCTGGGTGACTGCGTTGGCGCCGCAGGCATCCTTCTGGCGCATCGGGTGCACACCACAGTAGAAGTGCGTGATTTTTAGCGTTACGGGCTTGGTCACATCGCGGACCGTCAGATTGCCCATCACTTCGGTTGGCTTGTCGCCCTTGAACTTGAAGCCCGTCGACTTGAAGGTGATAGTCGGGTACGCATCAGCGTCAAACCAGTTGTTGCTGATCAGGTGGTTATCAAATACCGTGCTGCCGGTATCGACCGAGGCAACCTTGATGGTGATGTCGGCGCTGCCGGTCTTGGCTTTCGGGTCCAGCGTGATGCTGCCGGTGGTGTCGTTGAAACGGCTGCGCTGCTTCGAGAAACCTAGGTGGGTGTATTCAAAGCTGGCGAAGGTATGCGTCGGGTCGATGGTATAAGTCGACGGTTCGGCAAAGGCACCGGTGGAGAATGCAGCGGCAACAGCGCCGAGAATCAGGGTCTTTTTCATGGGTTACTCCTTGGGGGTTAGGGGGTGTTACTGACTGTTAAGAAAAAGTTTGAGCTGAACCGTGACATCGTTGGCGACGGTTCCGGTGCCAGCCCATTGCCCTTGGCCAAGACCGTAGTCCAGTCGTTTGATGACCAAAGCGCCGTCCAGGCGTGCCATACCGTTTGCTTCACGTGTGAGCGTCACGGGAAAGTGCACAGGCTTGGTTTGGTTGCGAATCGTCAGATTGCCTGTGAGTTCAAAACGGTCTGCCCCGAGTGCCTTGACATGCGTCGACACGAAAGTCGCTTTGGGGGTGCGCTTGATATCGAACCAGTTCGGGCCCAAGGCCTCGTCGGTGGCCTCGTCGAAGCCGATATCGAAACTCTGCAGATCGACCTCTGCCTTGGCTTGAGCTTGCGCCGGTTTATCCGGGTCAAAGCGGATCTGCGCGGTGAAATTTTTAAAGCGCCCCTCCGTCTTGGTGCCCATCAACACCGGAATAAAGCGGATAGAAGATCGGGCGGTATCGACCCGGTCGTATTGAATCGCTTGTGCACCCGCAGGAAAGAGTAGGCAGAGGCACAGAAGGCCAAGTAGGCGATGTGTCGATGTCATGATGTGTGGCGCTCCGGGCGCATCCGATCTAGAAGATGATCCTTGTCGATCCACTGGTGTTTGAGCGCGGCACCCACATGCACAACGATCAGTAGCATGAGCGTGTTTGCCAGAAACCCATGGGCATCTTTGAGCGTTTGCGCCAAGGCCTTGTCTCTGTCTACCAGATTGGGCAGATCCCAAAGTCCGAAAAAGGTTGTTGTAAAACCCTTGGCGGAACTCATCAACCAACCGGCAACCGGAATGGCAATCAT
The DNA here is from genome assembly GCA_018883385.1 of Rhodocyclaceae bacterium. Lineage (GTDB taxonomy): Bacteria > Pseudomonadota > Gammaproteobacteria > Burkholderiales > Rhodocyclaceae > Fluviibacter. The sequence continues at coordinate 2,090 of VEQD01000017.1, forward strand.
GAGGACATACAGAACAATATGCGTCAGCTGCGCCGCGGTGTTTTGCCAGGCGGGGCTGTTTGTCGGTAATGGGGGTGGTGTGTGGGTCATTCGGACGGCGATTCGCGCAAACCAGAGCAGGGCAAGGGTGACCCCCAGCCATTTGTGCCAGGTGACGAGCATGATGCGATCTGGCCCGATCGGAAAGTCGTCGATGCTAATCCCCATGAAATAAAGGGCTAGAATCAAACAGGCCATGAGCCAGTGCAGCGCAATAGCAGCGGGCGTATAGCGGCGGGTGGGTTGATCGGACATGCAGGTACCTTTGTTGGACACGAGACAAGATTGCGCCATTATCATGCGCCTTTTATTCGGCGTACGTGACGCCATCATTCAAATTTTATGAATAAAACGATCGGCTACTCTCAGAACAGACCACGTATTGGCCGGTTTGCCCCGTCGCCGACAGGGCCGCTGCACTTTGGTTCACTGGTTGCTGCAGTAGGCAGTTATCTGGATGCGCGCGCAATCGGTGGCCAGTGGTTGCTGCGAATCGAAGATGTGGACCGACCTCGGATCGTACCCGGGATGATTGACGCGCAAATGCATGCGTTAGAGCGCTATGGCTTTGAGTGGGATGGTGATGTTCTGCGGCAATCCGAGCGATCAGCGTTCTATCAAGCCGCCCTGGATCGGTTGGTTGCAGCCGGACTTGCCTATCCGTGTACCTGCAGGCGTAGCCACATTGCTGCAGCACCGGATGCTCGCCACGGTGTTGATGGCTTGGTGTACCCCGGTTTTTGCAGTTCGTGGCAACGGGGCATGGCGGTACCGCCTGATGCCGCCTGGCGATTTCGCGTGCCGGCCGGGCTGACCGATTTCAACGACCGGATCCGTGGTCGTTTCGCGCAGAATCTGCGAGACGATGTCGGCGATTTTCCCCTGTTACGTGCGGACGGCTGTTTCACCTATCAACTGGCAGTCGTGGTCGATGATCTGGCCCAGGGCGTGACCGATATCGTTCGCGGTGCCGATCTGATCGACTCGACACCGAGACAGATCGCGCTGATCGATGCACTGGGCGGCAAACCCCCGACGTATGCGCATTTACCGGTCGTCACGAATGAGGTCGGTGAGAAATTGTCCAAACAGACATTGGCACAGGCCATACCCATCGACCAAGAGGCGGCGCGGGTCGAACAACTCTGGAAGGCTTTGCTCTTCCTGGGGCAGCAGCCCGATCCCGCGTTGCGTCAGGCATCTCAGACCACGCTTTGGTCTTGGGCGATGGCCCATTGGTTGCCCGCCAGGGTGGCTGGATGATGGCTGTTTGACGCTGGGTTAATAATTATCCGCATAGCCAGTCAGACGCAGCGCCCGGTATAAGAGCAGTGCGCACACCCCGCGCAGCAGGCGCTGATGCTTGGGCTGTTTGAGCCATGCGTCCTTGGTGATTTCTTGGCTGTGCGTTTGAATGGCCCAATCCAGGTGTGATTGCAGCGTTTTTGCAAATGGGTGATCACGGATCACGATGTTTGCCTCGCGGGCGACGAGTAGAGAAAACGGATCGAGATTCGCCGAGCCCACCGTTGACCAGTTGCCGTCAATAACTGCCGCCTTGGCGTGCATGAAGCCCGGGCGGTATTCGAAAATCCGGACGCCCTGTGTCAACAGGGTGGCATAGAGCGCCTGCGCAGCGTAATGCTGCAATCGGTATTCGACGCGTCCTTGCAATAGGAGTGTGACGCGAACACCGCGCTGGCTGGCTTGAAGCAGTTCGGTGAGTATTCTCTGGCTGGGGATGAAATAAGCCATGGCCAGCGTGATGTGCTCACGTGCCTGACGGATGGCAAGCAGATACGACTGTTCTATGGCGCGTCGATGCAAAAGGTTATCGCGCAAGACCAACGCGGCCAGCCGGTTGCCGACAGGCGTGGCATCCAACCTGGTCGGTGGTGGTTTCGAAAAACTGCGTCGCATCATGCTGCTAAAGCGCGTCAGCATCAGCCATTGCCGGTCAATAGCGCGTGCAATGGGTTCGACGAGCGGCCCTTGGACACGTAGTGCGAAGTCGAGCCGAACGCTGTCTGTGTTGCCTGTGGCATCGTCAATAATGTTGATGCCGCCCGCGTAGGCCGTTCGGCCATCGATTAACGCCAGTTTACGATGCATGCGCCGAAGACGGGCACGCTTGAGCGATATCAGGTGTCTCAATAGCTCGTGCTCTGGACGGAATACACGGATCTGAACGCCGGCAGATTCTAAGGGGGGTCGGTGTCGCTGCTCGAGGTTACGCGCCCCGAATCCATCGACGACGATCCGGACATCAACACCGCGCGCCGCGGCGCGGCATAGTGCTTGAGTAAACGCGTCACCGATCGAATCATCTGCATACAGATAAGTTTCAAGGCGGATGGTTTCACGCGCGGCATGGATGTCCGCTAAAAGCGCGGCAAAGTAAGCATGACCATTGCACAACAAAGAGATCTCGTTGCCTGCCAGATAATGCGGCCTCGGGTGAAGCGCCTGCCGTAACCGCCCGCGCAGCGTCATGATTTTTCAGCTTACCGTGCTAATCTCAGTTCGCAGCGAAGCGCTGCGTGATCAGAAATCTTTGACCAGCCGGCACCGTAATGCACGTCGGCATTCACGGCGCGCAGCCCGCGCACATAAATGCGATCCAGGCGCAGCATGGGCATCGCCACCGGGAAGCTGCGGGCTGGGCGTCCCGAGAGTTGATGAAAGACCTCCGTGAGATCCAGGCGCGCCGCCAGGTGCTCGCTGGCATGGTTTCGCCAATCGTTAAAATCGCCGGCGATAATCAGAGGCTGGTCATGCGGGACGAGTCGGTCGATTTCTTCAGCCAGCGCTGCCATCTGCCATTTTCGTGAACGCGCAAAGAGCGATAGATGCGCGCAGACACAGTGGATGGTTTGGCCATCCCAGTGGATCTGTGTATGAAGGAGGCCACGACGTTCGAAGCGCAGGTGTGTGACATCCTGATTGTGGCTGCGTTCAATCGGGTAACGGGACAAAATGGCATTGCCGTGGTGGCCATGATCGTAGAGTACATTCTGGCCGTAGGCAGCAGACCACACCGAATCGGCCAGAAATTCATGCTGGGGCTGCGTTGGCCATTGCTCGTGCTTTTGGGCGTGCTGTTCGTGGAGACCCTGAACCTCCTGCAGAAAGACCAAGTCGGGGTTCAGGGTTCGTAAGCGCTCGCGCAACTCATGGATGGTCACCCGACGATTAAACTGCGATAGTCCCTTGTGAATATTGTAGGTGACCAGCGACAGCGTGCCAGACATTTTGTTGCAGTCGAGTAGGCGGCTGATTAGGAAATCGCCAGCATGCGATCCATGGCCAGCTTGGCCGAGGCCGTCTGGCTTTCGGGCACATGAATGGCGTTGACGATGTTGCCATCAACCAGGTTTTCCAGTGTCCAGGCCAGGTGCTGTGGATCGATACGCTGCATGGTGGAGCACATGCAGACGGTAGGCGCCATGAACTGCACGATTTTGCCCTCGGGTGCGACTTCGCGGGCGAGGCGCTCGACCAGGTTTAGTTCGGTGCCGACCAGCCAGCGAGTGCCTGCTGGCGCCTCTTTAATGATCTTGACGATGTACTCCGTGGAGCCGATGTAATCCGACGCTGCGCACACTTCGAAAGAACATTCCGGGTGCGAAATGACCTTGCCCTCCGGGTGTTTGGCGCGGAACGCCTCGATGTGCGAGGGCTGGAACATCTGGTGCACCGAGCAGTGCCCTTTCCAGAGCAGAATGCGCGCCCTGCGGATTTGCGCCTGCGTTAACCCACCGCGCGGTTGATCGGGATCCCAGACTTGCATCTCATCAAGTGGCACGCCCATCGTGTGACCGGTCCAGCGCCCTAAATGCTGATCCGGAAAGAAAAGGACTTTGGGCCGCTGCCCAAAAGCCCACTTCAGAATGACCGGTGCGTTTGACGACGTACAAACGATGCCGCCGCGATCGCCGCAAAAAGCTTTCAGGTCGGCGGCCGAGTTGATGTAGGTAATCGGGGTGATCAGATTGGCCGGATCCTCGCCCAGGGCAGTGCCCAGCTCGCGCCAGCAGCGTTCCACTTTCGTCAGATTGGCCATGTCGGCCATGGAGCAGCCCGCGGCCAAATCCGGCAAGATCGCCGTCTGGCTTGGTTTGGTCATCATGTCCGCCACTTCGGCCATGAAGTGCACGCCGCAAAACACGATGTATTCGGCATCGGTCTGGCTCGCCAGACGTGACAGCTTGAGCGAATCGCCTGTTAGATCGGCATGCTGGTAGACGTCGGCCCGCTGGTAGTGGTGACAGAGGAGCACCGCCTTGTTGCCCAACTGCTTGCGGGCGGCGTTAATCCGTTCTTGGCAGGCCGCGTCGTTGAGCTCGCGGTAGTCTTCAAAATCTCGCATGGTCAATTCTTTGCAAAGTGCTTAGCCCTGATACCAGGGGAGGCCATGAAATCGCCAGCCACCCAGGTTGCCACGATGATCCTGGGCATCCTTGTCGCCTTCAAAGCCTTCGAGAATGTTGTAGGCCGCCGCAAAGCCGGCTTCTACTGCAGCGCTGGCAGCGCTCCGCGAGCGGACACCGCTGCGGCAGAGGAAAAGAATGGTGGCGTCACGATCTACCTGACGTTGTAGTTCGCTGATGAACTGGGGGTTGCGCGACATATCGGGGTACTGCACCCAATCGATTTCGATGGCGCCGGGCACACGACCAACCCAGTCCCATTCGGCGCGTGTGCGGACATCGACGAGGACGGTGCCAGGCGCTTCTTGAAGCAAGGTCAGCGCCTCCTGCGGTGTAATGTCGCCGCTGTAGTTGAAACCCTGTTGTTCGGCACGTTGGCGTGCCTGGGTCAGAATGTCGTTGATTCGGCTCATGATGAATCTTCTGTTACCGGTGATGGGGAGATGCCCGGAGACCGGGCGATTAACGATAGAATACCGTCGAAATGGCGAGTATACGCGGCCGCCAAGGCAAGCGGAATCGGCCGAGCCTGTGCCAATCATCTCAGCGGGAAAAAATATGTCCGTGGGTCATCACCATGCAGGTCATGCACATGACCAGACCGCACTCATCGATGCGTTGACCGGTGCGCATGGCAGTGCCGCTTCGAATCGGTTAGTCCGACGTTCGGTGAATGTCAGCATGGGCGTCAACATCGGCCTCTCGGTGTTGCAGATTATCGTTGGCTGGTTCGCCCATTCCCATAGTCTCCTTGTTGACGGCTTTCATTCGTTTTCTGACCTATTGTCAGATTTCCTGGTGCTTTTTGTTGCGCGTCACAGTGCGCGGGCGGCCGATGACAATCACCCCTATGGTCATGCCCGTCTTGAGACGCTGGCAACGCTGATTCTGGGATTGATGCTGCTCGGCATCGGTGGCGGTTTTCTGTACTCTGCGGCGGAGCGAGCCATCAGTGTCGAATCCGCACCCCCGGTCGAGATGATGGCGCTGTACGTTGCCCTGCTGGCGCTCGTCGCCAAGGAGTGGCTCTTCCGTTACATGCTCCGGGTGGCGAAGAGAGTCAACTCGGCCATGCTCGTGGCCAATGCCTGGCACTCACGCTCTGACGCGGCCTCCTCACTGGTGGTGGCAATCGGGATCGGTGGTTCGTTGCTCGGATTCATCTATGCCGACTTGCTGGCGGCGGCCATAGTGGGTGCGCTGATTGTCAAAATGGGCTGGACATTTACCCGTGGCGCGCTGGAAGAACTGGTCGACCGTGGCGCCGACGCGGCGCAACTCGAAGAAATCCGCCAGACAATTCGTCAGACGCCGGGTGTGCTGGATCTGCATGATTTAAGGACGCGCCGGATGGCCGACAGGATTCTGGTCGATGCCCATGTCCATGTGGCGCCGCGGATCAGCGTTTCGGAGGGCCATCGCATTGCCGAACTGGTGCGCAGTAACGTGCGTCGTTCGTGTATCGCGGTGCTGGATGTGTTGGTGCATATTGACCCCGAAGATGACAGCCTGGCGCAGTCCGGCGCGGCGGACATGGATCTGTCGCGCGACCGGCTGGAGCGTTGGGTGGCCGCCGAATCGTCGCGGATCTGGCAACGAGGCCAGTTGGCGCCAGAACGCATCCAGTTACATTATTTGAATGGCCAGATCGAAGTCGAAGTCATGTTGCCTCCTGCATCCGATGACTTGCCAGAACCGCCAGCGATCGAAGAGGGCGTCCGGCATCTACGGCAGGCAGCGGCGGCGGCTGGGCTGCCGTTGAAACGCTGGGTCGTTTATCGACGCCTGAGTCACGATGCACCAGAGTAGTGCGCACTAATCCGGTGCGCATGAGTATATAATGCACCATAAAAGTGCATCAATAGGCGGTTTGTAAGCGTCACCCTCCAAAATGCGCGCGCAGGCTGCTTTTTGGCAGTGGGTTGGCGTATCATTCTTGGCATGAATCCTGCTTTAGAAGCAGGGCAACGATTTTTCTTGTTTCTGCATATATAGATCGCCTTGGGCGGTCGCTATTAGGAGAGCTGTTATGACCACCGTGCAAGACGTCCTGAAGCTGGTCAAGGACAACGACGTCAAGTTCGTCGATTTCCGTTTCACCGATACCCGTGGCAAAGAGCAGCACGTTGGCGTGCCGGTCAGCCAGTTTAGTGAAGAAAAGTTTGAAGAAGGTCAGGCATTCGACGGTTCGTCGATCGCTGGCTGGAAGGGCATTCAAGCTTCGGACATGCTGCTGATTCCGGATCCGGCCTCGGCTTACATCGATCCGTTCTACGACGAAACCACGCTGGTGCTGACCTGTGATGTGGTCGAGCCCACCGATGGCAAGGGCTACGACCGCGACCCGCGTTCGATCGCCAAGCGCGCTGAAGCCTACCTGAAGAGCTCGGGTATTGGCGACACCGCCTTTTTCGGTCCGGAACCGGAATTCTTCATTTTTGATTCGGTCGAGTGGAAGACCGACATGTCAGGCACCTTCGTGAAGATCTTCTCGGAAGAAGCGGCCTGGTCGTCGGACGCCAAGATCGAAGGCGGCAATACCGGCCACCGTCCGGGTGTCAAGGGCGGTTACTTCCCGGTTGCCCCGGTGGACAGCTTCAACGACATTCGTACGGCCATGTGTAACGCACTTGAAGCCTGCGGCGTGGAAGTCGAAGTGCACCACCACGAAGTGGCGACTGCCGGTCAGAACGAAATCGGCACCAAGTTCGACACGCTGGTGCGTCGCGCCGACAAGACCCAGGTCCTCAAGTACTGCGTGCTGAACGTGGCACATCAGTATGGTAAGACGGCAACCTTCATGCCGAAGCCGATCGTTGGCGACAACGGTTCGGGCATGCACGTGCACCAGTCGATCTGGAAAGACGGCAAGAACCTGTTTGCCGGTGACCAGTACGCTGGCCTGTCGGAAACCGCTCTGTATTACATCGGCGGCATCATCAAGCATGCTAAGGCGCTGAACGCCATCACCAACCCGGGCACCAACTCCTACAAGCGTCTGGTCCCGCACTACGAAGCACCGGTGAAGCTGGCTTACTCGGCCAAGAACCGTTCGGCCTCGATCCGTATTCCGTTCGTGGCTTCGACCAAGGCGCGCCGTATCGAAACCCGTTTCCCGGATCCGATCGCCAACCCCTACCTGGCTTTCGCCGCGCTGCTGATGGCCGGTCTGGATGGTATCCAGAACAAGATCCACCCGGGCGATCCGGCTGACAAGAACCTGTACGATCTGCCGCCGGAAGAAGATGCCAAGATCCCGACCGTCTGCGCCAGCCTCGACGAAGCGCTGGAAGCCCTGAAGGCCGATCACGAGTTTTTGACCCGTGGTGGTGTTTTCTCGAAGGACTGGATCGAGTCGTTCATCGCGCTGAAGATGGACGAAGTCAACAAGGTGCGTATGACCACACACCCGGTTGAGTTCGAAATGTACTACTCGTGCTAATCCGCGAAACGTTGCAGAGCCACTAGGGCGAACGCAAGAGGGAGGGACGGTTCGCCGTCCCTCTTTTGTTTCAAGCCCGCATCAATAAGATGAACGCGAAGGCAATCCCCACCCACACCCCTACCCGCTACGCTGGCCTCGAGTTGCTCTCGTCGGCCGCTGTTGTGCTGGATCGGTCGCAGAGCATTGTTTATCTGAATCCAGCTGCAGAGAACCTGTTGCGTATCAGCCAACGTGCCGCACTGGGTCGTGGACTGTTTCAGGTGATCGGTGTGACGCCCGAGTTGGTGAGCGCCATCATGAAGTCATTGAGTAACAAATGGGGTTACAGCGGACAAAACATTCAGATTGAACGCGGTGATGAGGTGTTTCACGTCGACTGTACCGTCACACCCCTGGAAGATGATGCTGGCGGTTTACTGATCGAGCTACGTCCGGTAGATCAGCAGCTGCGCGCCCGGCGTGAGGAACGTTTGGTCGAATTGCAGCTGCGACATCGCGAGCTGATGCGAAATCTGGCGCATGAAATCAAAAATCCGCTTGGTGGCATTCGCGGTGCGGCGCAATTGCTTGAACACGAGTTGCCCAACCCCGCGCTACGCGAATACACGCAGGTTATCATCAAGGAAACCGATCGGCTCCAGGATTTAATGCAGCGGCTGTTGCAACCGCATCAGGGTATGCAGCCCGCGCCGACGAATATTCACGAAATTCTTGAGCGCGTTCGCAGTCTGGTGCTGGCCGAGTTTCCCAAGACGCTGACAGTGCGGCGTGATTACGACACCAGCCTGCCGGAGATGACAGCGGATCGTGAACAACTGATTCAGGCCGTGCTGAATATTGCGCGCAATGCGGCGCAGGCAATGGCCGCTGCGCCGGAGCATAGCGGTCAGATCACCCTGCGGACCCGCGCCGTTCGCCAGGTGACGCTGCTCAAGCATCGTTGGAAGCTGGCTATCGAAATTCAAGTCATCGATAACGGACCAGGGATTCCGCGAAACATTCTGGAACGCATGTTTTACCCGCTGGTCTCTGGTCGGGAAGGGGGAACGGGTCTTGGTCTCTCCATTGCACAAAGCTTTGTCCAGCAACATCAGGGCACCATCGAATGCGAGAGCCGGCCGGGGCATACGCAGTTCATCATCCGTTTACCAGTAGCCTGAGCCGTATATGAATAATAGGCACGGTATTTGCTCAGTACTCGGTCATAGAGACGACCGAAATGCCACACGGCTGTCGTCAGAACTGTGGAGATACCAAATATGAAGTCCGTCTGGATTGTTGATGACGACCAGTCGATACGCTGGGTGCTGGAAAAGGCGCTGGGTCGCGCCGGTATCTCCTATCGCAGCTTTGATCACGCCAACGATGTCATTAATGCATTGAACGCAGGTGATCCTGCGCCGCAAGCCCTGATTTCCGATATTCGCATGCCTGGTCCCTCCGGGTTGGATCTGCTCGCCCGTATCAAGTCGTTGTTACCTGAACTTCCCGTCATCATCATGACGGCTTATTCGGATCTAGAGAGTGCAGTTGCGGCCTTTCAAGGGGGCGCCTTCGAATATCTGGCCAAGCCCTTCGACGTTGATCAGGCCATTGCGTTGATTCAACGCGCCATGGCGCAGTCTGCTAAACCGGCGCAAGCAACTGCCGAGGAAAGCGGCGTTCCCGAGATCCAGGGGCATGCACCCGCCATGCAGGAAGTGTTCCGTGCCATTGGCCGATTGTCGAACTCGAATGCCACCGTACTCATTACTGGTGAATCGGGCTCGGGTAAAGAGCTGGTCGCACGGGCATTGCATCGGCATAGCCCCCGCGCCAAGCGACCCTTTATCGCCATCAATACGGCGGCCATTCCGCGAGATTTGCTCGAGTCAGAACTCTTTGGGCATGAGCGGGGTGCATTTACCGGTGCGGCCACGCAACGTCGCGGACGATTTGAAGAAGCCGATGGCGGCACGCTGTTTCTTGACGAGATCGGTGATATGCCCGCCGAGCTACAGACGCGTTTGTTACGGGTGCTCTCCGATGGCCATTACTACCGGGTGGGCGGTCAACAGTCGATCAAATCGAATGTGCGTGTGATCGCCGCGACACATCAGAATCTAGAAGACCGGGTGCAACAGGGGCTCTTCCGTGAGGATCTGTTTCACCGGTTGAATGTGATTCGTCTGCGCCTGCCACCCCTTAAAGAACGGCGCGAAGACATTCCGGAACTGGCCGAGCATTTTTTGGTCAAGAGTGCCCGAGATCTCGGTGTCGAAACCAAGCAACTGACGCCGGCTGCCATGGCGCATTTGTCGACATTGTCATTCCCGGGCAACGTGCGCCAGTTGGAGAATCTGTGTCACTGGCTCACTGTCATGGCACCGGGTCAGGTTGTTGACCTGGAGGATTTACCGCCCGAGTTGCGTCAGGAATCCGCCCAGATGGCTCCCGCTGTGAACATGGCGGTGCCGCACACGGCTCTAGTCGGGGTGATGCCCAAGGACCGAGCAGGCGATGCATTTGGCTGGGTCGATCAATTGGGCAACGTCGTTGATCGCATGCTTGCCTCGGCGAGCAAGGAGAAGGACGCACGTATTTTCGAAGCGCTGTCTCAGGACTTTGAGCGCACGCTGATCGCTCGCGCCTTGCGCTACACGGGGGGGCGTCGTATCGAGGCAGCGCAGTTGCTGGGGATTGGCCGTAATACAATTACGCGCAAAATCCAGGAACTATCGATTGACGAGGATGCAACCAGTAAAGCCAACCCTGCTGCAAATACATCACCTTGATTCGTGTGAATCTTCGAATGAATGCCTGTTGAGCGCCGCTGAAGCGGGTGCGCCAGCGGGCACCGTGATGGTGGCGCACGCGCAAACCGCCGGCCGTGGTCGCCGGGGTCGTGCCTGGATCGGCGAACCGGGCAAAACGCTCACATTCTCAGTGCTCTGGACGTTTCCAGTCACCCCTGTTGTTCTGAACGGCCTCTCGCTGGCAATGGGGGTTGCGCTCGCCCGCGCTTTGCATCTGCCGCATCTTGGTACCCGAAAAGCGGGCGCTCGGTTTGGGCTGAAGTGGCCGAATGATGTGCTTTTACGCGTTGCCGACCAGACCGATGCCAAGGTGGGTGGCATTCTGATTGAGTCGACCATTCGCAAAGCGCCCGATGGCTCTCGAGAATTGGCTGCGGTGATTGGTATCGGTCTCAACTGCTTGTCTTCAGGAGCCCTAAAGGCAATGGTGAGCGAGCAAAACGTTGCGGCCGTCTCGGACGGCTTTCATGACGCTGAAGGATTGACCCCCGAGGTACTCCTCCCTACCGTGCTTGAATATGTTCAGGAAACGCTGGTTGCATTCTCTGAAACAGGGTTTGAGTCGCTGCGTGAGGCATGGCAAGCCGCAAATTTATGGCAAGGTGACTTGGTTTGCGTTAAAGAAATCGACCAGGTCTTACTCGAAGGAACGATTCAAGGTATCGACAAGGATGGTGCGCTCTTGCTGGCCACGCCATCGGGTGTAGAACGCATCGTGACCGGCGATGTCAGTCTACGCAAGGTATAGTTGGCGCATGAATCTGCTACTCGATCTCGGAAACTCCCGTCTGAAGTGGGGGCTGACAAAAGGAACAGGATGCCCGCTTGTGGCTCACGGGTCTGCTTCCTATGCAGCGGAGGAACTTCAGACACTGGCACTAGCATGGCATGAGGCAGCGATCGATCAGGTCTGTTATGCGAGCGTCGTCAGTCCGGATCAAGAGCAAGCGGTTCTGTCGCTGTTGCCGTCAACCGCCAGATCCTGCCGCTTTATCGTGTCTGCCCAGTTCGGAACACTGCGCAATGGATATGGCACACCGCAGACGCTCGGAATTGACCGTTGGGCTGCGGCCATTGGCGCTTGGACCAAGGTTCAAAGAGACTGTCTGGTGATTAGCGCCGGCACTGCAACGACGATCGATGTGATCGAGGCGGTTCAGGGTGGCGGGGTTTACCGCGGGGGCCTCATCATTCCCGGCGTTGATTTGATGCTACGCTCACTGCATCAGGGGACAGCGAGGTTGCCGGATGCCATGGGGCATTATCGTCCTGCGCCGGATGTGCCGGATAATACAGACGATGCCATGGTCAGCGGCGCGATTGAAGCCACGTGCGGCGCCATTGTGCGGATGGCGTCACGATTGCCGCAAGATGCACCCTGGCTCTTGACGGGTGGCAGTGCCCACCCGCTGCAGGACGCGTTGGCGCAGCGCGCAACGGTGATCGGTGAAGGGCTGGTACTGCAAGGCTTGGCCCAGGTTTAAACCCAACGAGATAGCCATGGATCCGCTACACAGAAAAAAGTTACCCCCTAAAGTACCGAGTAATTTTCGCAGCGTTGTTGTCGAAGAGGCGCTAGCATTCTGGTCGTTTATCAACAGTAACTGGCTTTATGTATTGCCGAGTCTGTTTTTGGTCGTGCTCCTGATCTATATGATTCGGCCACTCCCACCAAAGACCCTGACGATCGCTACCGGGCAAGCACATTCTACGGCAGATGTTGTTGGGCATCGCTACCGCGAATTTTTTCAGAAGTATGGCGTTCAGTTAAAACTGGTGCCCTCGAAAGGCGCAGAAGAAAACCTGAGTTTGTTGCTGGAGGGCAAAGTAGACGCTGCCTTCTCACAAGGTGGTTTGGATCTTCCGGAAGGCTCGCAGCATTTGCTATCCCTCGGTTCGGTGGCCTATCAGCCCCTGTGGCTCTTTCATTATCAGGCTGATAAGGTTGATTCTGACCTGAATCGTTTTTTAGCGGGTAAAAAAACATCGATCAACATTGCAGGAAGTAGTACCCGGGCCATGCTGGAACCGGTACTCAAGGCGCAAGGGGTTGATTTAAGTTCTCCGAATCTGCTGGCCATCAATACCCAGGATTCTGTAACGGCATTCAGAGATCGCAAGATTGATGCGCTCTTCTTGGTCGGTGCGATGGCATCGCAGAATGTGCAGGAAGTCGCGCAGTTCCCTGGGGTACAAATCTACAGTTTTGGTCTGGCAACGGCTTATGCCAAGCGATTCCAGTATCTCGATCCGGTCATGTTGCCAGCGGGTATGTTCGATTTACATCCGGTCGTGCCCAGACATGATGTCCAAATGATTGCGACGACCTTGGATATTCTCACCACAGACAAGATGCATCCTGCAATCCAACTCCTGTTTATGGAGGCGACGGATGATTTCGAACGGAATCGGGTGAACTACTTTGCACCCGGGAAGTTTCCGACCTACATGGACACGAGAATCCCCGAAAGCGATGTAGCCCGCCGTTTCTTTAAAGAGGGTTCGCCTTTTTTGTGGGGCTACGCGCCTTATTGGGTGGCCAGTTTGTTCGACGAAGTCTGGTTTTATCTCCTGGCGATTGGCGCCATTGTAGTACCGCTCATAGGTTTTGTTCCGAGCTACAGAAAGAATCACGCGGTACTTAGCATGGAGGAATGCTATGACGAACTCCGCCTTATTGAAGTTGCCATCATTCGGACAAAAGAATTGAGACAATCCGTCGATCCTGCGTTGCTTGAGCAGATTGAACTTCTGGAAGATCGTGCGCGGGCGCTCTGGGTGCCAACTGGCAACCGCAGTGCTTATTATGATCTGCGCGCCGCCATCAGTATTGTTCGAGAAGATTTGCTCACGGCGCTCAAACTGAAGCCATCACAACCGTGATTTAGGTCTCGATGATTGGCAGGCTGCCGACGTGGGCTCGTAGGGCGCTCTTGGCGGCACGCCAGTCCGGATAGATGGTTTCGACCAGCGCCCAGAAACGTGGGCCATGGTTCATTTCTTTGATGTGAGCCAATTCATGAGCGACGACATAGTCGATCAGCGTGAGTGGCAGATGGATCAGCCGCCAGTTGAGGCGAATATCCCCCCGGCTATTACAGCTGCCCCAGCGCGTTCTGGCTTGGGTGAGCGCCAAAGCCGGGACAGGAATATCCAGTTGCTTGCTGTAAATGGCAACGCGTTCTTCAAAACAGACCATGGCCTGCTCGCGCAGCCAGAGGACCAGTGCCCGATGGTTGCGAAGCGTATCACTCGTATCTGGCGTCGCTAAAACCAGTTGGTCGGCACAACGCTCAATGTGTGGCTTGCGTCCCGTTTTCTGATGTATTGAGACACTGAGTGGCGATCCGAGGTAGAGCAGGGGCTCTGTGCCATGGATGCGCCAGTCCTTGTGGAAACGTTCCTCGCGCCATTCGTCCAGTTTCTTCAGCACCCAGTCTTCATGGGTATGAATCAGCTGTTCTATTTCACGCAGCGTGATCCGCATGGGCCCCAATACGCGCAGGCCACGGTGATCAATGTTGAGGCTCAGGCTTCGCCGGCGGCGGCGCTTGATCGTGTAAGGAACGATACGATCAGAAAGCGCGATACTGCGCGTTTGGTCTTGAGGCTGTTCGCCTCGCGGCTTGCTATCGCCGAACAGCAGGAAGTTCGCCCATCGCATCACGGATCCAGATCTCCACGCGTTGGTTTAATTCTGCTTCGCTTAACCCCTTCGGGTCAATTGGTGGTCCAAACCGGACTGTAATCGTTCCTGAGCGTTTGATAAAGGCATTTCGCGGCCATAGCTCCCCCGCATTGTGCGCGACGGGAATCACCGTTGCGCCCGTGCGTGTAGCCAGGTGTGCGCCGCCGGCTTTAAATCGCCCCATTTTTCCCGGAGCCACACGGGTGCCTTCCGGAAAGATGATGATGGATAACCCTTCGCTCAGTCGCTTTTTACCTTGTGTCACAATTTTTTCAAGGGCGGATTTGCCCGAGCTCCGATCGATCCAAATCATGCGCAGGCCCCACAGCGCCCAACCGAAGAAGGGGATATGCAGCAGTTCACGTTTGAGCACAAAAACGGCTGGTGGCGTCCAGACCTGGAGGGCGATGGTTTCCCAGGCGGATTGATGTTTAGAGAGATAGATCGCTGGTGACGGGGGTATGTTTTCCAGACCTTCAACGACCGTACGAATACCCAGCAGGTAGCGGCTCATCACCATGAAGCCAGTGCGCCACATATCGCAGACGGCGTAACAGGCGTGAAATCGTGGGTTTTCTGGCAGCACGTAGGTGCACAGCACGAGAATGCCGCAAAAAATCGTCCAGACAGCAAGTAGCAGACTGAACAAAGTCGAACGCAAAATGGTCATGAATGCTTACTTATTGGCGGGCTTGCCTAACAGCGCATCAACCGCGGCTGCCAGATTGTCATGAATCGTTGTGCCCTTCGGCAAATGGCCTTCAGCTTCAGTTTTTTCACCCTTACCGGTGCGAACCAGGATCGGGTTGCAACCGGCCGCACTGCCGGCCTCCAGGTCACGAAGCGAGTCACCAACCGCGGGAATACCTTTCAAGTCCATGTTGTAGACCTTGGCAATGCGCTCGAACATGCCCGGCTTGGGTTTTCTGCAGCCACATTGTTCATCGGCGGTATGCGGACAGTAAAAGATGGCGTCAATACGCCCGCCTACGGCAGCCAGTTGCTTGTGCATTTTTTCATGCATGGCGTTCAGGGTGTCCATGTCGAAAAGTCCGCGGCCGATCCCCGACTGGTTGGTGGCAACAATCACGCGATAGCCGGCCTGATTCAAGCGCGCAATAGCTTGCAGGCTGCCCTCTATGGGCTTCCATTCCGCCGGCGATTTGATGTACAGCGCAGAATCAACGTTAATGACGCCATCGCGATCGAGGATGATAGTCTTCATGATGCTCCCAGTCAGACGGCCAGACGTGCGATATCAGCCACCGCGTTCATCTGGTCAGACAGTGTTTTAAGCAACGCCAGTCGATTCTGCCGGGTCTTGGCATCCTCAGCCATCACCATCACATCTTCAAAGAAGGCATCGACGCTGGCGCGTACCTGAGCCAGCGCCATCAGTGCATCGGTGTACGCTTCAGCACGCATGGCATCGGCAATCGTCGGCGCTAGCGCGGTGACCTTGTCATAGAGCGCCTTTTCCGGGGGTTCCGTCATCAGGGTTGCAGTTGGTGCGCCCAATGCAGCCACGTCGTCGACCTTCTTGAGCAGGTTACCGATGCGCTTGTTGGCAGCGGCCAGAGCCAGTGCATCCGGTTGCGCCGAGAATTTGCGGACAGCAGCCAGTCGTGCCGGGATCCGGTCGATACGAGCCGGGTTGATACCGAGCACGGCTTCCACGACGTCCTGCGGTTCGCCCTGATCCTTGAGTAGATTGCGCAGGCGGTCGGTAATGAAGCCGAGCAGCGCCGCTTCAAAATCGGGTTGCAAGATACCCACGGGGAACGTGCCAGCCGACCATTGAATGAGCTGCGGAAGTTCGAGTGGCAGTTGGCGCTCCATCAGCAGACGCAGCACGCCAAGTGCGGCACGACGCAGTCCGAAGGGGTCGCGGTCACCGGTGGGTTTTTCACCGATACCGAAGAAAGCCACCAGCGTATCCAGTTTGTCAGCCAGCGCTACCGCACAGCCCACCTGATTGCTGGGCAACGCGTCACCGGCAAAGCGCGGGCGATAGTGGTCGGCAATCGCTTCGGCCACATCCGCTGCCTCGCCATCGTGTTGGGCGTAATAGCGTCCCATGATGCCTTGCAGTTCGGGGAACTCGCCGACCATATCGGTCACGAGGTCGGCCTTGGCCAATTCAGCAGCGCGTGCCACATGCGTCGTGTCTGCACCTATCGCGTTGCCAATCTGCGTGGCCAGATTCTGTACGCGCAACAGGCGATCGAGCTGGGTGCCCAACTTGTTGTGATAGACCACAGTGCCCAACTTGGCGATTCGTGACGCCAACGGCTCCTTGCGATCCTGTGTAAAGAAGAATCGGGCATCCGACAGGCGCGGTCGCACCACACGCTGGTTGCCGCCGATAATATGCTTTGGATCGGCCACCTGCATATTCGACACGATCAGAAACTGGTTGCGCAGCTTGCCGCTGGCATCAAGCAGCGGGAAATACTTCTGGTTCTGCTGCATCGTAAGAATCAGGCACTCTTGGGGCACCTCGAGGAACTCAGGTTCGAATTCGCCCACGTAGACCACCGGCCATTCGACCAGGGCGGTGACTTCGTCGAGCAGTCCGTCAGCCTGATTGATCTGTGCGCCGAGTCCTTGTGCTTTTTCCGCTAGGTGGGTTGCAATCGTGCCGCGACGTTCTGCGTAGTCGGCAACTACTTTGCCTTCGCTGCGGAGTGTTGCGGCATAAGCCTCGGCGTCGGGAATTGTAATCAGACCCTTCGACAGGAAGCGATGTCCCAGCGTCTGTTGGCGCGATTGAAGGCCCAGCACTTCGCCCGGAATCAGTGTGTTGCCATGCAGTTGGATCAGTCCATGAACCGGGCGAACAAATTGCACGTCAGAATCGCCCCAGCGCATCATCTTGGGAATCGGCAGCTTCTTGAGCGCATCACTAACAATGCTGCTCAGCACATCGGCCAGATGTGCGCCGGCAACCTGCATGGTGTAGAAGAAGGTTTCGGACTTACCGTCCATACGCTTCGTAAACTTCGGCAGTTCGCTGACAGCGATACCCTTGGCCTCCAGCTTCTTGAGCAGCGCGGTAGAGGGATTGCCATCGGCATCCAACGCCACGCTGACGGGCATCAGTTTCTCTTCGACTTCCTGATCCGGCGCAACCGAGGCCACATGGGGAATCAGCACCGCAAGACGGCGTGGTGTAGCATACCACTGGTAGGCCACGTTGTCGGCAACCAGCTTTTTCTGAACCAGACCGGCGAACACGCCAGCGGAAAACACTTCGCCGAAACGTGCCAGTGCCTTCGGTGGCAACTCTTCGGTCAGTAACTCAACCAGTAGCGAAGCGGTCACAGGGGTCTTGGCCAAACTCATTATGCGACCTCCTTCTTGGCGCTGGCATCGCACATCGGAAAGCCCAGGGCCTCACGGCTGTCATAATAGGCCTGTGCCACCTGGCGTGCCAGGGCACGAACACGGCCGATATAGGCAGCGCGCTCAGTCACTGATATGGCGCCGCGCGCGTCGAGCATGTTGAAATTGTGCGAGCACTTCATGACTTGCTCGAAGGCCGGTAGTGGTAGACCGATGTCCATCAGGCGTTTCGCTTCGGCTTCGTGATCCGAGAAGTGACGGAACAACATATCCACTTGCGCATATTCGAAGTTGTAGGTCGATTGCTCTACTTCGTTCTGATGGAACACATCACCATAGGTCACCACGCTGTCGCCGTTCTTGGCCCAGACGAGGTCGTATACATTTTCGACGCCCTGCAGGTACATGGCCAGACGCTCGAGGCCATAGGTAATTTCTCCCAGTACCGGCTTGCAAGCGAGTGAGCCCACTTCCTGGAAGTAGGTGAACTGCGTCACTTCCATCCCATCCAGCCAGACTTCCCAGCCCAGCCCCCAGGCCCCCAGGGTTGGCGACTCCCAGTCGTCTTCGACAAAGCGGATGTCGTGTTCTTCGGTGTTAATACCCAGTGCTCTAAGCGAATCGATGTACAGATCCATGATGTTGGCTGGAGACGGCTTGAGCACGACCTGGTATTGGTAGTAGTGCTGCAGGCGATTGGGGTTTTCCCCGTAACGGCCATCTTTGGGTCGGCGCGAGGGTTGTACATACGCGGCATTCCAGGGCTCTGGGCCGATGGCGCGGAGAAAGGTGGCGGTGTGGAAGGTGCCCGCACCAACTTCAATATCGTAGGGCTGCAGTAGTACGCAGCCATGGCGGTTCCAGAATTCCTGCAGACGCAGAATGACGTCCTGAAAGGTCAGCATGTTGTTATCCGAAGCGAGTGTGGGCGTGGTAATTGCGCCCGGTTAAAACCACAGCCCCCGATTTTACGGGTTTTTTGCCCGGAGAGCAGCAGAATTCGCCCCAGCGACGGGCTTGGCAGGGAGTGTCACGCCGAACGGTGACGCCGCGTAAGTAGCCCCCAAAACAGTAGCGTCAGGCACAGGCCGATGACTGGCCAGTTGCGCCAACGCTGAAACGGCGTTGTGCCTTGCATGCCTTGAACGTTGGCGATCAGCGCATTACGTGTAAATGCCCCCAATGTTGCTTGTCGCTCACCGCGTGGACCGATGACGGCGGTCATACCGGTATTGGTCGCGCGCAGCATCGGACGACCATTCTCGAGGGCGCGGATCTGAGCGATTTGCAGATGTTGTGGTTGCGCCAGGGAGTCACCAAACCAGGCCGTGTTAGACAGGTTCACCATGAGCGTTGCGTGCTGTGCGCGCTTGGCGATCTCGCTGCCGAAAATATCTTCGTAGCAGATATTGACAGCGACTTTCTGGTTGCTGAGTTGCATCAGTGGCTGATCCGCCTCGCCGGCCGAAAAGTTGGGCAGCGGCATCTGAATCAGTTTGAGAAACCAGCCAAAACCCGGGGGCGTGATTTCCCCGAAGGGAACCAGGTGCACCTTGCTATAGACTTGTAGCGGATCCACGCCCATAGACACCGCGCTATTGGCAAACCAGGATCGATCGCGCGTTGATTCTCCCGTGGGAACACCGAGCAGAATATTGCCACGTTGCTCCTGGCCAATGCGCTGCAGATCCTGCAAAAACTCAGGTGGCGCTTCTGACAGCAGTGACGGTATTGCCGTCTCCGGAAGTACGATCAGTGTTGCAGGGTTGTTTCGTGCCAGCTGAAAGTAGGTGAGCAGTGTCTGCACGTAAAGCTCGGGTTGCCATTTCATCGCCTGCGGTACGTTACCCTGCAGAAGCGATACTTTGATCGGTGCGCCCTCAGCCTTGGTCCACGAAATTTGCTGCAGTCCGTAGCCGCAAACAAATAGCACCATGATGGCAAACA
The DNA here is from genome assembly GCA_018883385.1 of Rhodocyclaceae bacterium. Classification (GTDB taxonomy): domain Bacteria; phylum Pseudomonadota; class Gammaproteobacteria; order Burkholderiales; family Rhodocyclaceae; genus Fluviibacter. The sequence goes on from VEQD01000017.1 coordinate 21,779, forward strand.
TGAGCGGATTCAGAGTGGGTGCCCAATGCCAGCCCTGGTTACGCGCTCGTTGCCAGATTTCTCCGCCCATACCCGCAACCCAGCAGGTGATGAAGCTGAGGCCATAGACGCCCATGATTGGGGCATAACCCGCCAGCGGGCTGGGCGGCGCCTCGGCATAGCCCAGGCTGAGCCAGGGAAAGCCCGTGAAAACCTCACCGCGCAAAATTTCAAAGCCCGTCCAGCTGGCCGCAAAAATCAGTGGGCTCAACAAGCGGGGAACACGGCTTAGTGTGTCATGCGTTTGATGCGTCTCCCCGTGGGCGCCATGCATCAACCGGAATAGGCCGGTTGCAAGCATGGGATAAAGCGCCAGATACGCCGCAAATAAGATCGTGGCCAACAGTGCCAGTGCTGCGGGCATGCCACCAATATCGTGCATGCTGACATAGACCCACGACACGCCACCAAGAAACTGACCCAGGCCAAAAGAAAAACCAATACCCAAGGCGCGCCGCAGTGTGCCCGGCTGTCGTAGCAGAAGATACAGACCGATCCAGCAGATGATTGCCAATGGCCACAGCGAGAAGGGGGCAAATGCAGCAACGCCCAGCAAGCCCCAGCCAAAGGCCTGTGCATGGGGTGACATCTGACGGAAGTCCGGTTTCCAACGCATCAGATTGCGCCATCCCCAGTGGATTCGGCCTCTGTTTGATGGCGTAAATCTTCAACCATCAGCGTGTACAGCCGACGGTTATCGGCGCGTACAACACGAAAGAGCAGACCGTTGAGTTCGACACTTTCATTTCGGCGCGGCACGCGACCCAGGTAGTGCACAATTTGCCCACCCACCGTGTGCGCCACCTGTTCATCAAAATCACAGTCAAAGGCCGCGTTGAATGGGCCCACAGGCATTTGCGCCTTGACGCGGTAACGACCACTGGCATCGAGTTGAATATCGGCATCACTTTGTGCCTGGTCGTGTTCATCTTCAATTTCGCCGACGATTTCTTCCAGCACATCTTCAATGGTCACCATGCCTGCCAGGGCACCAAACTCATCGATTACCAGCGCCATATGTGTGTGGCTGATGCGGAATTCACGGAGCAGCACGTTCAATGGCTTGGATTCGGGAATAAACATCGCCGGCCGCAGCCAGTCTTCCAGACGGAAATTGCTATTACCAATCGAACGCAGCAGATCTTTGGCCAGAACGATGCCGCGGACATCATCTTCATCCTCGCCAATCACCGGCAATCGGGAATGCCCCGAATCGATGACTTTACGAATGGTTTGCGGTAGGGGTTGGCCGGCCGAAATGGTGTGCATTTGCTGACGCGGCACCATGATGTCGCGCACAGTCATTTCTGATACCGTGATAGCGCCTTCAATGATAGCGAGGGCTTCGGCATCGACGAGGTTGCGTTCGTGTGCGCCGTGCAGGAGTTGCAACAACTCGCTGCGGTCATCCGGCTCGCGCAGGAGCATTGCCGAGAGACGGTCAATCAGCAGGTTTAGTTTGTTACCCGGTGTCGCTCGGGCGGGCGTCGAGGAAGGATCCATTCGTCGTTATGCGTATGGGTTGGCAAAGCCCAGATTGGCCAGTATGTCGGTTTCCAGCGATTCCATTTCTTTGGCATCGCGATCATTCAGGTGGTCGTAGCCCAGCAGATGCAACATGCCATGAATGACCAGGTGCGCCATGTGTGCCGTCACCGTCTTACCCTGTGCCCGTGCCTCTTTCAGGATCACGCTTGGGCAAAACACGATATCGCCCATCAGGGGATCATCTTCATACGGAAATGACAGCACGTTAGTTGGCTTGTTTTTGCCGCGGTAGGTATCGTTGAGGTGCTGGCTTTCTTCATCATCGACAAAGCGCATCGTCACTGTGGCTGCATCTTTGTAGACAGCCTTGGCCCACTTCCGCAGCAATTTTCGATCCGGAATCTGCTGGCGCAACTCATCCGCGCACACCAGTTGGACGGTGAGGTCGAGGCGTTTGGCGCGTTGAGTGTCGGGCGAGGGCATGATATTGCCAGCTTACCGGGTATTTAAGGATTGTGCGGCGTTTCCGCCTGATGTGCTTCGTAGGCGGCCACGATTCGCGCAACGAGTGGGTGTCGCACGACATCTTCTTTGCCAAAGTAGGTGACACCAATGCCACGCACATCACGCAAAATACTCGTGGCCTCAACGAGCCCGCTTTTTTGCCCGCGCGGCAAGTCGACTTGCGATGGGTCGCCGGTGATCACGGCCTTGGCACCGATGCCAATCCGGGTCAGAAACATTTTCATCTGCTCTGGCGAGGTATTCTGTGCCTCATCCAGAATAATGAAGGCATTGTTTAGTGTGCGGCCGCGCATAAAGGCCAGCGGCGCCACTTCCAGCACGCCTTTCTCGAATAGCTTTGTGACCTTTTCGAAGCCCATCAGGTCATAAAGCGCGTCATAGAGCGGTCGTAAGTAGGGGTCGACCTTTTGCGATAGATCGCCGGGCAGAAATCCCAGGCGCTCGCCCGCTTCGACTGCAGGCCGTGTCAGGATAATGCGCTGCACGTGTTCGCGCTCAAAGGCATCCACTGCGCTGGCAACTGCCAGAAAGGTCTTGCCGGTACCAGCCGGGCCGATACCAAAGCTAATGTCATGTGCCTGGATGTTCTTGAGGTATTCCACCTGACGTGGCGTGCGGCCATGCAAATCCGGGCGTTTGGTGAGCAGTACCGGGCAATCGGCGATGCCCAGATCGGCATCGTCACGTGCCGATCCAGCCTTGACCATCTGCTTTGGATCCTGGCGTAACTCGATCAGCCCCAGCTGGATATCATCAACACTAAGCGCCTCTTTATTGCTGCCGGCCAGTTCATAGAAAAAACGCAGCGCCTTGGCGGCACGCTCGCGGCTGGTGCCTGTGCCTTGAATCTTGAAATGCGCGCTGCGCCTTGCCAGCGTCACATCAAAACATTGCGCGATCTGGCGTAGGTTCTCATCGAGCGGGCCACACAGGCTGGCCAGCTGACGGTTGTCGACCGGCTCCAGCGAAAACTCCAATGTGCGCGCATTCATCTGTGGTTATTCCGTGATGCCACTAGTCTTTAACAACAATTTGGCCGCGCAGCGAATGTGGCAGCGACTCCACGATGAGGACGTCGACAAACTGGTGAATCAAGCGGGGGTTGCCCGCAAAGTTAACGATGCGATTGTTGTCCGTGCGGCCGGCGAGTTCATTGACATCTTTGCGGGACAAACTTTCGACCAGCACGCGCTGCACCGAACCCACCATGCTTTGACTGATCGCCTGTGCCTGTTCTTCGATGCGCGCCTGTAGGCGCATGAGGCGCTCGATCTTCAGCTCATGCGGCGTGTCGTCGCTGAGTTCAGCGGCCGGGGTGCCAGGGCGGCTGCTGTAGACAAAGCTGAACGAGTTGTCGAAACCGATCTCTTCGATCAGTGTCATGGTCTTCTCAAAGTCTTCGGCGGTTTCGCCGGGAAACCCGACAATAAAGTCTGACGATAATGACAGATCCGGCCGCGCTGCCCGCAGCTTGCGGATGACCGATTTGTATTCCAAAGCGGTGTAACCCCGCTTCATTGCCATGAGCACCCGATCCGAGCCGGCTTGGACCGGAAGATGCAGGTGCGACACCAGCTTCGGTACACGGGCGTACATATCGATAAGTTTCGGCGTCATCTCACGCGGGTGCGAGGTCGTGTACCGGATGCGCTCAATCTCGGGCATCTCGGCGATGGTTTCAATCAGGTCGGCTAAGTCGGCGACGGTACCGTTGGCATCCATCTCACCGCGGTAGGCGTTCACGTTCTGACCCAATAGCGTTACTTCCTTTACGCCTTGGGCGGTGAGTCCGGCGATCTCGGTCAGGATGTCGGCGAAAGGTCGCGATACTTCTTCGCCACGGGTATAGGGCACGATGCAAAAGCTGCAGTACTTGGAGCAGCCTTCCATGATCGACACAAAGGCACTGGCACCTTCGGTGCGGGCCGGTGGCATGGCATCGAACTTTTCGATCTCTGGAAACGAGATATCTACCGCTGCCTTGCCGGTGTTCTTGCGCTCGGCAATGAGACTGGGCAAGCGGTGCAAGGTCTGGGGGCCAAAGACCACATCCACATAAGGTGCACGTTTGACGATTTCGCCCCCTTCTTGAGACGCCACGCAACCGCCGACGCCAATCACCAGGTTGGGATTCAGCGCTTTGAGCGGGCGCACGCGCCCCAGGTCGTGAAATACCTTTTCTTGAGCCTTTTCACGCACCGAGCAGGTATTGAACAGAATCACATCGGCCTCTTCGGGACGGTCTGTCTGGATCATGCCTTCACTATCGGCGAGCACATCGAGCATTTTGTCCGAGTCGTACTCGTTCATCTGGCAGCCAAAGGTCTTGATAAAAACCTTTTTGGGGCGTGGCATCGAAATGTTTTCGCTGTCTGGGGTCGAATTCGGATTGGGGGCTACTTGGGTCATGCGGGCAATCTTGGGGAAAATCGGTAAAAATCAAGGCAAATTATACACTTGGCCCCGTCAAGACGGGCTTCCGGCTTGACGAAAGGCGGGTCGAGCGCATAGAATCGTGCCCCTTGTGGTGATGTAGCTCAGATGGTTAGAGCGATGGATTCATAACCCATAGGTCGGCAGTTC
>VEQD01000047.1 GCA_018883385.1 Rhodocyclaceae bacterium
TTTATACCGTCTTTGATACTGAAACCACAGGTCTGGAGCCAGGCAACGGCGATGAAATTATCCAGATCGGCGCGTTACGTATTCTCAATGGCCGGCTGTTGCAGCAGGAGCATTTTGATCAGCTGGTTGATCCCCGCGTACCACTCAAGGCCGCCAGTGTGGCCATCCACGGCATTACCGACAGTATGCTCCTGGGTCAGCCAACGATTGATCAGGTACTGCCAGCCTTTCATGACTTCTGTGCAGATACGGTGCTGCTGGGCCATAACGTGGCATTTGATATGCGTTTCCTGGAAATCAAGGAAGCCACACTCGGCCTGAAGTTTGATCAACCCGTACTCGATACCCTGTTGTTGTCTGCGGTCGCGCATCCCAACCAGGAGAGCCATAGTCTCGAGGCGATCATGCAGCGTCTTGGTATCCACATGGATCAGCGCCATAACGCGCTGGCAGATGCAACTGCGACTGCCCAGGTATTTGTCAGATTGCTCCCAGCACTGGCCGATCGTGGCATCACGACGCTTGGTCAGGCTATTGAGGCATCACAGAAAACTTATTTTGCTCAAGTAAAGTATTGATATGAATTTCGGCGATAACACGTTTGCCGTCAATCGCGCACAGACGCTGGCGGCCAAAATTGAAAAAACCACTAGTATGACCAGCTTACTGGGGCTGGCACAGGAAGCGCAGCAGATAGACCAGACATTTCTTGATGATGGGTTGACGGGGGCGCTATCAACCTACGGCATCTCGTGGCTGAACGATGCGCTTGCCGCACGCGTGGTTGCTATCACTGCTGAAGAAGCGCGTCTGCCTGCGGCCAACTGGTGTTGGATCGGGTTGGGCTCGGAAGGCCGACATGAACAAACGCTGGTGACTGACCAGGACAATGGCCTCATTTTTTCGGCTTCCGACGAGAACGAGGCAGATCTTTTGCGCGAAGTTTTTCTCCCGTTTGCCAAGCAGACCAATCAGCGCCTGGCCGATTGTGGGTTTACCTTGTGCTCCGGTGACATCATGGCGGGTAATCCGGCCTGGTGTCGCTCAGAAGATGAATGGAAGACGCTCTTCTTTGACTGGATCCATAAGCCAGAACCTTCGGCCTTGCTGAATGCTTCGATCTTCTTTGATGTACGCCCACTCTATGGCGATTTTTCCCTGGTCGACCCACTGCGTGAAATGCTGTCGCGCTGGGCGCCTTCGGCAGAAACGTTTCTGCGCCTGATGGCCACCAATGCGTTGGCCGCCGAACCACCCATCGGGTTTACCGGGGATGTGGTGATGGAAAAGGAAGGCAAAGAGAAGTTTGTCGACATTAAAAAGTACGGTATCCGGATATTTGTCGATGTTGGCCGTATTATCGGATTGGCGCACGGCGTGAAATCGGCCAGTACCCGGACTCGTTTTCTGCAGGCCGGAGAAAAGTTTGGTATGTCCGGATTGGATGTGTCCGCGGCGTTGCAGGCGATGTCCGAGCTTCAGCGACTGCGTCTGAACCACCAGCATTGTGCGATCACTGAAGGCATTAAACCCGACAACCATCTCCATCCGGAAGAGCTGAGCACTTATGATGAGGCGGTGCTTCGTGAAGGTCTGAAGCAGGCCAAGCGTTTGCAGCAGCGCCTGAAGCTAACGTACCGGATCTAAGCCGTGGCGAACCGGCTGCGACTTTTGCTCGGGGCCTATGGCCCCGCAATTTTCGTGACGCTGTTTGCTTTTGGTTTTGTCGCGTCCGTTCTGGTGCTGGGTTGGCTTGAGCGTCATGGGCTCAGTGATCGCTGGATCGGCTATGTCTTTCTTTTTTTGACGCTGCTGGTTTTTTCGCTGGTCGGATTATTTACCCGCACCTCGGATGTCGCCGAGTATTTTGTGGCCGGTCGACGGGTGCCGGCAATCTATGCGGGTATGTCCGCCGGTACCGATTGGTTATCAGCGGCCTCGTTTATTGGCCTGGCGGGGGCGCTCTATCAGTCGGGGTATCAGGGCCTGGCTTTTGTCATTGGCTGGACGGGCGGTTATGTATTGCTCGCACTGTTGTTGGCACCTTATTTACGCAAATTTGGCCAGTACACGGTCCCCGATTTTCTGGCAGCGCGCTACGGGGGGCAGACAATTCGTCTGCTTGGCGCCTTGGCGGTGATTGTTGCTTCACTGATTTATGTGGTTGCCCAGGTCTATGGTGTTGGTCTGATTACGAGTCGTTTTATCACCCTGCAGTTCGAGATCGGCGTTTATCTGGGGCTAGCAGGTGTTCTCGTTTGCTCCTTTTTGGGCGGCATGCGCGCACTGATGCATGCCCAGGCGGCACAGTACGTGATTCTGCTCATTGCGTATGTCACGCCGATCACGATTTTGGCATTTGATAAGACAGGTATTCCTGCACCCCCGGTGTTATATGCCAAAGCGATGCATCAGCTGGTGGCTCTGGAACACGACATTTTTGACCGTCCGGATGAACTGGCGGTGCGTCAGTTATATGCAGAGCGGGCGCATGCGCTGGAAGCCAAGATAGACGGATTGCCACAGTCACTGGTGACTGAGCGACAGCAATTGACTGCGCAGATTGAACGCATGAAGGCGGCAGATGCGCCGCCCCGCGATATCGTTCAGCTTGAACGCGAACGGCGCCAGATGCCGGCCAATGCCAATGAGGCTCATGGTGTTTGGCGAAATGATCTCAAGGATGCCAAGCGCCGGTCGGCGCCGCCGGTTGATGACTTGCAGGCCTTTGCTTTGCCGGACTCGGCAAACAGCCGGATTAACTTTCTAGCGCTCATCTTCTGCCTGACCATCGGGACCGCGTCTTTACCGCATCTGTTGATGCGCTACTACAGCATTGCCAGCGTCAGCCAGGCGCGTCGTTCTGTCTTTTGGTCGTTGTTTTTTGTCGTGCTGGTTTATCTTCTGGCGCCGGCATATGCGGTCTTTGTCAAACTCGAGGTATTGCAGAATCTGGTTGGGGCGCCAATCGAATCATTGCCGGGGTGGGTGAGCGCCTGGACACGTATCGGGCTGGTCTCGATCGATGACATCAATCACGACCACCTGGTGCAATGGTCGGAACTGCTGATTAGCCCAGACGTCATTGTATTGGCGACACCAGAGATCGCCGGCTTGCCATATGTGATCTCCGGCATGGTTGCTGCCGGCGGCCTGGCGGCAGCACTCTCAACCGCTGAAGGCTTGCTGTTGTCCATTACTGCGGCGCTATCGCATGATATTTATTTCAAGATGCTGCGACCGGACGCCTCATCATCTTGGCGGTTGATTGTATCGAAGTCGGTAATGGTCACGGTGGCCATTATTGCGGCAGCGGTTGCCGTTCAACGTCCGGCGACGCTGGTGGATATGGTGGCTTGGGCATTTTCTCTGGCGGGCGCCGCGTTATTTCCGGCGCTTGTTTTGGGGATTTTTTGGCCGCGTGCCAATCGCCATGGTGCGATCGCTGGCATTGTGGTTGGTTTATTGATTACCCTGTACTACATTACACGTGTGCGTTTTGACAGTGTTCCCTGGCTCGGCTGGTACGGGATCGGGATGGATCCCTGGTTTGGCATTGAGGCTGCTGCTGCCGGCGCATTTGGTGTGCCGGCGGGCTTCGTTGCCAATGTGCTGGTCAGCATGCTGACTGCGCCGCCCTCTCAAGAGAGCTATCAATTCATTGAGCGTCTCCGCTACCCACGAATTTTGTACAGCCGCGAAGCCGACGGCGAATCGCCGGTGCGTCAGCTACAACGGCGATTCTGGCTCAAGACCATGTTCGCCACTTTGTTCCTGCTCGGCATTTGGTTTGTAGTGACTTTTGTCGCTAGCTATGCGGCGCGGGGGCTCGATCAATGGACATTGCTCGGCTTGCCGCTCGGTTACATGATTGGCGCACAAGGTGCTTTGATCATCTATTTGTTGTTGATCGGTGTTTACGCTTATTGGATGAATCGTCTTGATCGTGAATTCGGGGTGGATGAGCAATGACCTCGGTACCCCTCTTTGTTCTGGTGGCCTTCCGTGCCGTCATAGAATTGATCGTCTGGCTGATCGTTGGCCGGGCGGTGCTGGCGCTGTTGGCCGGGGGTGCCCGAGCCAACAACCCCATTCTCCGGCTGTTCGATGTGGTGCTTGATCCACCGCGGGCGCTGGCTAGCCGGCTCACGCCGGGGGCAAGCTTCGCAGGTCGCGAGTGGCTGCTCTTTGGGTTGCTTCTTTCACTCTGGCTTGCCCTGGGGCTGGGCAAATGGTGGCTGCTACGCTGATTCGATTCGCCAGGTTGCAAAGCAGCAACTCTTTGGTTAGAATCTCGCCTCTGCAGTAGGCGCGTAGCTCAGCTGGTTAGAGCACCACCTTGACATGGTGGGGGTCGTTGGTTCGAGTCCAATCGCGCCTACCAACGAATTCAGCCCTCAAGCCAGAGTCAGATTCGCCGACTATCGCAATCATCGCGACCCCGGCCACCTGCTCTGGCTTTTGCGTTTGTTTTAACCCAATGCGAGCTCACGATGCCCGTTATTACGCTTCCTGATGGTTCCCAGCGCGATTATCCCCAGCCGGTGACGGTGCTGGATGTCGCTGCCAGCATTGGCGCCGGCCTTGCTCGTGCGGCGCTCGGTGGTCGCATCGACGACAAGCTGGTCGATACCAGTTTCGTGATCGACACGGATTCGCCGCTCGCCATCATCACCGACAAAGACCCGGAAGGTCTGGAGCTGATCCGTCACTCGACGGCACACTTGCTGGCCTACGCGGTGAAAGAGCTGTACCCGGAAGCCCAGGTCACCATCGGCCCGACGGTGGACAATGGTTTTTACTACGATTTTGCGTATTCGCGACCGTTTACGCCGGATGATCTGGCCGCGATTGAGAAGCGCATGGCCGAATTGTCCAAGAAGGATATCCCGGTCACGCGCGAAGTCTGGTCGCGTGACGATGCCGTCAAGTTCTTCGAAGGCCAGGGCGAGCGTTACAAGGCCGAGCTGATCGCCGCGATTCCGCAGGACCAGGAAGTTTCGCTCTACCGTGAGGGCGATTTCATCGATCTCTGCCGTGGTCCGCACGTGCCGTCCACCGGCAAGCTCAAGCACTTCAAACTGATGAAGATTGCCGGTGCCTATTGGCGTGGTGACCCCAAGAACGAACAGCTACAGCGTGTCTATGGCACGGCCTGGGCCAAGAAAGAAGACCTCGACGGCTATCTGCATATGCTGGAAGAGGCCGAGAAGCGCGACCACCGTCGCCTCGGCCGCGCGCTGGATCTGTTCCACATGCAGGACGAAGCCCCCGGCCTGGTGTTCTGGCACCCCAAGGGTTGGGCGGTCTGGCAGGAAGTCGAGCAATACATGCGTCGTGTGTACCGCGATAACGGGTACCAGGAAGTGCGTTGCCCACAGATTCTGGATCGCTCCCTGTGGGAGAAATCCGGCCACTGGGACCACTACCACGAGAACATGTTCACGACCGAGTCGGAAAAACGCCATTACGCGCTGAAACCGATGAACTGCCCGGGTCACGTGCAGGTCTACAACGCCGGTTTGCGTTCGTATCGTGATCTGCCGCTGCGTTATGGCGAGTTCGGTTCGTGTCACCGCAATGAGTCGTCGGGCGCGCTGCATGGTCTGATGCGTGTGCGGGGTTTCGTGCAGGATGACGGCCACGTGTTCTGTACCGAAGATCAGATCGAAGCCGAAGTCACGGCCTTTAATGCCCTGGTCAAGCAGGTCTACGCCGATTTCGGCTTTCATGAAGTCGCCGTCAAGTTGGCGCTGCGTCCGGAAGGCCGCGTGGGTTCCGACGAAATCTGGGATAAGGCCGAAGAGGCCCTGCGCGGCGGTCTGCGCGCTTCTGGTCTGGAATGGACGGAGCTGCCGGGCGAGGGCGCTTTCTATGGTCCGAAGATCGAGTTCCACATCAAGGATGCGATTGGCCGTTCCTGGCAATGCGGCACCATGCAGGTCGATTTTTCGATGCCGGGTCGCCTTGGCGCCGAATACGTCGCCGAAGACAACAGTCGCAAGGTGCCGGTGATGCTCCACCGGGCCATTCTGGGCTCGTTAGAGCGTTTTATCGGGATTTTGATTGAGAACCACTCGGGTGCCCTCCCCACCTGGCTCTCGCCGGTGCAGGCGGTCGTGCTCAATATCTCGGAAAAACAGGCCGATTACGCCCAGGATGTGGTCAATCAGCTACACGCCGCCGGTTTTAGGGCCGAGGCCGATTTGCGTAATGAGAAAATTACCTATAAAATTCGGGAACATAGCGTTAACCGGCTGCCTTACCAACTTGTCGTTGGCGACAAGGAAAAAGAAGCCGGTCTCGTGG
>VEQD01000018.1 GCA_018883385.1 Rhodocyclaceae bacterium
CAATTCTTGGCAGGTCAAATCCCACAGCACTTTGGCGCGGGCTTCACTGATGCCGGCACGGCGCGCAAACCAGGGCAGAACTTCCGGATACGGCGGGGGTTTTACAGCGCTAACGCGATGATTTTTTACATTTTTCATGTTACTTCTCCTTGGGGTGCGGGGAAGGGGTGTTCCCCGCGGTTTATGCAAACCCGCTTTTGTGAAGCGTGGTTTTTGTTGCATTGCACAAGTATGGTAGCAATCACCCAGGATTTCAAGTTTATTTGTTCGAGAACTAAAAACAGTTTTAAGTTCAGTCCGTTATAAAACCGCTCCCTTTCACCGGATAATGTGATCTATGAATTCTTCAATTCCGGAAGCCTTTGGCGGTCCGCTGGGTCATCCGCCTTCTGAAAAGGCGATCGCGCAAAAAAACGCGCTCCTGGCAGGGCTGAACGAGCCGCAGCGTGCGGCCGTATGTTTGCCGCCGGAGCATGCATTAATTCTGGCGGGTGCCGGGTCAGGCAAGACGCGCGTGCTAACGACCCGCATTGCGTGGTTATTGCAAACCGGTCAGGTGTCGCCGCAGGGTGTGTTGGCCGTTACCTTTACCAACAAGGCGGCACGCGAGATGCTGACGCGCCTGTCGGCGATGGTGCCATTCAATGTACGCAACCTGTGGGTAGGCACTTTCCACGGCCTATGCCACCGACTATTGCGAACCCATTGGCGGGCCGCACGCTTGCCCGAGACATTCCAGATTCTCGATACGGGTGATCAGCAGGCAGCGATCAAGCGCCTGATTAAAGCGATGGGCGTGGATGAGGAGCGTTTTCCGGCGCGCGACATGATGTACACCATCAATGCCCTCAAGGAGCAGGGCATCCGTTCGGGCCAGGCCGAGGCGCACGACGCCCATACCCGCCGCAAGATGGAGATTTACGCCGAGTACGAAGTGCAGTGTCAGCGCGAGGGCGCCGTAGATTTTGCCGAACTGCTGTTGCGCGCCTATGAGCTGCTGCAACAGGATGAGGCGCTGCGCACGCATTACCAGCAGCGTTTCCGCCATATTCTGGTGGACGAGTTTCAGGATACGAACCCGCTGCAATATGCCTGGCTGCAGCTGTTGTGTGGGCCGCAAGCCGCGATTTTTGCGGTGGGCGACGACGACCAGTCGATCTATGCGTTTCGCGGGGCCGATGTGGCCAATATGCGCGGCTTCGAGCGTGACTATGCCAAGGGCAATGTGATTCGCCTGGAGCAAAACTACCGCTCGCACGGCAATATTCTGTCGGCAGCGAATGCGTTGATTACCAATAACGCCGACCGTCTTGGTAAGAATTTGTGGACAGATGCCGGCGAGGGCGAAAAGATTCGCGTGTTCCAGGGGGTCTCCGACCTGGACGAAGCCCGCTACATCATTGAAGAGATTGGTGAACTGAATCGCGACGGCGTGCCGCGCCATCAGATCGCACTGCTCTATCGCTCGAATGCGCAGTCACGGGTTCTGGAGCACGCCTTGTTCCAGGCGGGGATTCCGTACCGGGTTTATGGTGGGCTACGCTTCTTCGAACGGCAGGAAGTGAAGCACGCGTTGGCCTACCTGCGATTGATTGCGAATCAGGATGACGACACGGCATTTTTACGCGTGGTGAACTTTCCGACACGCGGTATTGGTGCACGCAGTCTCGAAGCGCTGCAGATCGAGGCACGTCAGTTGAATTGCAGTTTGTACAATGCGGCAGCGAGCCTGACGGGCAAAGCTGGCACGGCGGTTGGGCAGTTCATTCGCCTCATCGAAACCATGCGTACCGAAACAGCCGGTCTTACGCTGCCAGAAGTGATTGATCATTTGCTGGATCGCAGTGGTTTACGTCAGCACTATCAGGCAGAGCGCGAGGGCCAGGATCGTCTGGAAAACCTGGAAGAACTGGTCAATGCGGCGGCAGTGTTTGCCGAGGACCCGGAAGCGACCCGGAACATTGATCCGGAGACGGGCGAGGCGACCAGCCTGCTGGCCGATTTTCTGGCCCACGCCGCACTGGAAGCCGGTGAACATCAGGCGGGCGACTCGGATGATGCCATTCAGTTGATGACGGTTCATTCGGCCAAGGGGTTGGAGTTCACCGCGGTCTTTATTGTCGGCCTGGAACAAGGCCTGTTCCCGCACGAGAACGCGATGCTGGAACGCGATGGCCTCGAAGAGGAGCGCCGTCTCATGTATGTGGCAATTACGCGGGCGCGCCAGCGTTTGTATCTCTGCCATGCGCAGACGCGGATGCTGCACGGTCAAACACGCTACTGTCTGCCGTCTGGGTTTCTGGATGAGTTGCCCGATGCGTTGTTGCAACGGCTGGATGCCACGCCTTCGTGGGCCGGAGCGTACACAACCAGCAGCTGGTCGCCGGCGCCGAAGGTTGATATGACCACACGTGTTGCGGCGCGCGCCGCCAGTGACGCCGGTGCCGGTGGCTTCCGTGTTGGTCAGAACGTGATGCACGCCAAGTTCGGTTCGGGCGTCATTCTGGCGGCCGAAGGCCGCGGCGAAGAGGCGCGGGTGCAGGTTCGCTTCGGCCAGGCGGGCACGAAGTGGTTGGCGTTGGCCTACGCGAAACTGGCAGCGGCCTGAGTGGCAAATAGGGAGACATCATGACGACGCAGGCGCGCTGGTTGAAATTGTTATCGCCCGAAAGGCTGGGCGCGCAGGATGCGGATGCGCTTGCCGGACACTCGCCGGACCGGAGTCGCTTTCAGCAGGATTACGACCGTATTGTGTTTACGTCAGCGTTCCGTCGTCTGAAAGATAAGACCCAGGTGTTTCCACTGGCGCAGAGCGATTATGTGCGCACCCGGCTGACGCATAGCCTGGAGGCCTCTTGCGTGGGTCGTTCGTTGGGCTTGATGGTCGGGCGGGCGATTGTGGAACGCCATGGTCTGGCGCCCGATGTGCACCCGTCGGACTTTGGTTCGGTGGTCGCGGCAGCGTGTCTGGCCCACGATATTGGCAACCCGCCATTTGGTCATGCCGGTGAAGATGCGATGCGCGCCTGGTTCGCCACGCACCCGCATTATCTGGCTGGTCTAGATCCGGATCAGCGCGCCGATCTGTTGAACTATGAAGGCAATGCCCAGGGATTTCGGATCCTGACGCATTTGCAGAATCCGTCGAATCCGGGTGGCTTGCAGTTAACCTGCGCCGTGCTGGCGACCTTTGCCAAGTATCCGCGCCGTTCGCATCTGGAACAGCCGCTTCCGGGTAAGAGCGCGCGTAAGTTCGGGTACTTTGCGGCAGAAGCCAATCTCTTTGCCGAGGTAGCAGAGACGGTTGGGTTAATTCCCCGCGAGACAGGCGCCTGGTTCCGGCATCCACTCACCTTTTTGGTGGAAGCGGCGGATGACACCTGTTATCTGGTGGTTGATATTGAAGACGGTGTGCAACAGGGTTGTGTCACGCCGGCGCATGCCGAAGAACTCCTGCTCGATCTGGCCGGTGGGATCGCGGTAGCGGGCAAGCTGAAATATCTGACGGATCCCAAGCGTCGGATCGAATATCTGCGTGCTCGAGCGATTGGCCGATTGGTGGACGAAGCGGCGCGGGTGTTCCTGGAGAACGAAGCAGCGATTCTCGATGGGTCATTTGATCAGGCGTTATTTGATGTGTCACCCGTGGGCGAAAGCCTGGCGGTCGTCCGTCGCGTCGCCGAAGAACAGATTTACAACGCACGCCAAGTGATGGAAGTCATGGCCGCCGGTTATGAAGTCATCAGCGGCTTGCTCGATGGCTACGTCGCGGGGGCGTGTGGCCCCCAGAGCAGTCGTAACGGGGTCTGGCGCAATCTGCTTCCAGCCGATTTTGATCAGATGGCCGGCGACAGTAACTACCTGCGCCTGCTACAGGTGGCCGACATGATCGCGGGTATGACCGATTCGTATGCCGTTTCGGCATACCGTCGTTTGAAGGGCATCGAACTGCCGACCTGAATTTATGTTGCCTGACTTCGTTCACCTGCGCCTGCATTCCGAATACTCGATCACGGACGGTATTGTCCGGATCGAGAAGGCCGTGGCTTGCGCGCGTGACGATGGGCAGCCGGCATTGGCGCTGACTGATCTCGGCAACGTTTTTGGCTTGGTGAAGTTTTATCAGGCGGCTCGCAAGGGCGGCGTGAAGCCTCTCGTCGGCGCCGATATCTGGGTCGGGAATCCACAAGCGCCCGATGATGCTAGCCGTTTACTATTGCTCTGCCGTAACAACGAAGGCTATCGGCAACTATGCGCACTGCTGACGCGCGGCGCTTTGTTTTCCGGTCGCCGCGAACGTGTGGTGTTAGACACGGCATGGTTCTCAGAAATTGGTTGTGATGGCTTGATCGCCCTGTCTGGTGCGGCGGATGGCGATGTGGGCCAGGCAATTCTGCAAGGTCGCTCAGATGAAGCTGAACTGCGTGCCACGTCCTGGAAAAAACTATTTGGCGATGCCTATTACCTGGAAGTCCAGCGCTATGGTCGCCCTGATGAAGACATCCTGGTGTCGCAAACGGCCGCAATTGCCGTTGCGCACGACATCCCGATTGTAGCGACACACCCGATCCAGTTTATTGCACGGGACGATTTTCGCGCCCATGACGCCCGGGTCTGTATTGCCACCGGTTATACCTTGGCCGATAAGCGGCGCCCACGCAGCTTTACCGAACATCAGTACTTCCAGACACGGGCCGATATGGCCGAGCGTTTCTCGGATATGCCGCAAGCGCTGGCCAATGCAGTCGAAGTTGCCAAGCGTTGCAATGTCACGCTGACGCTGGGAAAGAGTTTCTTGCCGGATTTTCCGACGCCGAACGGTGAAGGGCTCGATGACTTTCTGGTGGCAGAAGCCCGGCGCGGTCTGGCGCAGCGTCTGGCGCAGCTCTACCCCGATGAAGTACAACGCAATGAGCGCCGTGCCGAATACGAGGCAAGACTGGTGTTCGAATGCGACACCATCATCCAGATGGGGTTCCCGGGCTACTTTCTCATTGTGGCCGACTTTATTAACTGGGCCAAGAATAATGGGGTACCGGTCGGACCGGGTCGGGGTTCGGGTGCCGGTTCGCTGGTGGCCTATTCGTTGGGGATTACCGATCTCGATCCGTTGGCGTATGCGCTACTCTTTGAACGCTTCCTGAATCCGGAGCGGGTGTCGATGCCTGACTTCGATATCGACTTCTGTCAGGACAATCGCTGGAAGGTGATCGAATACGTGCGCCAGAAATACGGTGCCGATGCCGTGTCGCAGATCGCGACCTTTGGCACGATGTCATCGAAGGCGGTGATCCGCGATGCGGGACGTGTGCTGGATCTGCCGTACAACTTTTGCGACCAGCTCTCCAAGCTGATTCCGGTCGTTCAGAACCGCCCGGTATCGCTGACTGAGGCGCTGACCGCCGAACCGCAGCTGCAAGAGCGTTATGAGCGGGAAGAAGAGGTCAAAGAGCTCTTCACGCTGGCTAACAAGCTGGAAGATCTCACGCGTAACGTGGGCATGCATGCCGGCGGTGTACTGATCGCGCCGGGCAAGCTGACGGACTTTTGTCCGCTTTACGTGCAGCCGGGTGGCGACGCCGTGGTGAGCCAGTTCGATAAGGACGATGTCGAGAAGGTCGGTCTGGTGAAGTTCGACTTTCTGGGCTTGCGCAACTTGACGATTATCGAACTGGCGCTCGATTACGTGAAGCGTTTGACGGGTGAGCGCCCTGATCTGAATGCCTTGTCATTTGATGATCCTGCCGCGTACCAGATTCTGAAAGATGCCAACACCACGGCGATCTTCCAGGTGGAATCGGAGGGCATGAAAAAGCTGCTCAAGAAGCTGGCGCCCGACCGTTTCGAAGACATCATCGCCGTGCTGGCGCTCTACCGCCCGGGCCCGTTGGGCTCAGGGATGGTGGATGACTTTATCCTGCGGAAGAAGGGTCTGCAGAGGATCGATTACTTCCATGAGTCGCTGAAGGCGTGCCTGACCCCCACCTACGGCGTGATCGTGTATCAGGAACAGGTGATGCAGATCTCGCAGCTGATTGGCGGCTACACGCTGGGGGCAGCCGATATGCTGCGCCGGGCCATGGGTAAGAAGAAGCCGGAGGAAATGGCCGAGCATCGCGGCATCTTCAGCGAGGGAGCGACTAACAACGGGATCGACGGCAAGCTGGCCATGCAGCTGTTCGACCTGATGGAAAAGTTCGCCGAGTATGGTTTCAACAAGTCACACACGGCGGCCTATGCCGTGGTGACGTATCACACGGCCTGGCTCAAGGCGCACCATGCCTCTGCCTTTATGGCGGCGACCCTGTCATCGGACATGGACAACACCGATACGGTGAAGATTTTCCATGATGACGCCAAGGCCAACGGCCTGACGATTCTGGGGCCCGATGTCAATGCCGCCGAGTTCCGCTTTGCGCCAGTGGATGCCAAAACCATTCGTTATGGTTTAGGCGCAGTCAAAGGCACCGGAGAAAATGCGGTGTCGGCGATTATTGCGGCGCGTGATGCCGGTGGGCCGTTCAAGGATATTTTCGATTTCTGTCAACGCGTCGATCGGCGAATCGTGAACCGGCGCGCCGTTGAGGCGCTGGTTCGTGCCGGTGCTTTTGACGTGCTTGATCCGGAGCGCTCGCGTGTATTGTCGCAAGTGGGCCTGGCTATTGAGACGGCGGAACAAGCGGCCGCGAATGCGCATCAGAACAGTTTGTTCGGTATGGATGACGTGGCACCAGTGCGCGCAGCGCGCCCGGGCTCGGCGGAAGAAGCCTATCCGAAATGGACGGACCGTCAGAAGTTGGTCGAAGAAAAATCGGCGCTGGGTTTCTTTTTTTCGAACCACCCATTTTCGATCGTGCGCGACGAAGTGCGAATTTTGTGCCCAACGCCGATCAGCCGGCTGGAGGCGGGCCGCGATACATCGGTTGTTGCCGGCATCGTCATTGATGTGCGTACCCAGATGACGCGACGTGGCAAGATGGCCTTCGTGACGCTGGATGACGGCGAGGGGCGTATCGAGGCCGCTGTATTTAGTGAGCTATTCGATGCGCAACGCCACAAGTTACGCATGGACGAACTGCTGCTGGTGGAAGGCAAAGTGAGTCGTGACGAGTTCCGAGATGCGCTGAAGCTTGGCGTCGATCGACTGCTGACTTTTAACGAGGCACGTGCGCAGTGGGCGAGCCGGTTGCGCCTCGACCTGAGAGCGATGGATCTCAAGGCCTTGGGCGGTGCGCGCCGCATCTATGATTTGTTACAACCTTTTTCGCAGTTGTCGTTGGTCGATAACGGCGCAACGGCTAAAGGGTGTCCAGTGACCCTGATTTACAGCAATGGTGCAGCCGAAGCCGAGCTGGAGCTGGGCGACACGCTGCGCGTTCGACCGGACACAGACCTGATCGACGCGCTACGCGGGTTGATCGGCAACGACCGGGTCCGCTTGGATTATCAGCTGGGCACGCAGCAACGCGTCCGTTAATCCGTGGCTGATGCCACGGGGGCCAAGCGTCTTGGCAAAACCTGATCGTTCGATCATCGAGGCGGGCTGATCGTTCAGGCTGCAAATAATGAGCTGCCCACCAATCTTGGTAAGCGTCCGATTGAGGGTTTGCAGGATATCGAGACCCGTCGTGTCCAGAGAGACCGTTTTCGACATATCGAGAATCAAGACGCGGGTGTGATGTTTGGGGTCGGCAACCAGTTCTTCCAGCTTGCCGATCGACGCAAAGAACAGCGAGCCGTAGATCTTGTAGGCAGCGATATGTGATTCTCCGCGGTCATTACTGAGCGCGCCGGAACCATAGTAATCTTCCAGCGGAATACGTTCGACCTGGGTCAGATCGGACATGCGATAGAGATAGAAGAGACAGGCGAGAATCATGCCCAGTTCTACGGCCAGCGTCAGGTCGAAAACCACTGTGACGATGAAGGTTGAGACCAGAATGATGCGGTAGGGCAGTGGGTAACGTTTCAGCACGACGAACTCGTGCCATTCGCCCATATTCCAGGCCACCAGCATCAGAATCGCCGAAAGCGCCGGGAGCGGGACATAGACTGCCGCTGGTGCTGCCACCAGGACAACCAGCAGTAAGGTCAGCGCGTGAAAGATACCGGCAAAGGGTGACCGGCCACCGGCGCGGACATTGGTCGATGTGCGGGCGATGGCACCGGTTGCGGCAAAACCGCCAAACAGTGGGGCAACCATATTGGCGAGGCCTTGCGCCATGAGTTCCTGATTCGGGTCGTGGCGATCATCAATGGCCGCATCGGCTACCCGTGCCGACAGGAGTGATTCGATAGCGCCCAACAGGGCAATAGCTATTGCTGGCTGGATGAGCTGGTTGAGCGTGGATAGCGAGAGCGAGGGCAGTGCGATGGGCGGGATGTCACGAGGTATGCCGCCAAACTTGGAGCCAATCGTTTCGACCGGAAACTGGAAGATTGCCTGGGCCGCGGTGGCGGCCAGGAGCAGGGCGAGTGGTCCGGGGATTTTGCCAAGCGCCGGTATCCAGCGCGCAATCTGCTTGTTCCAGAGGATCAGCGCTACGAGCGAGATGGAGGACATGACCACGGTGGGCGCGGTCATGGTACCGGCATAGGTCCAGAGCGTTTCCATGCGTTCGAAGAACTCGGCCGGCATGCTCGGAATCTGCAACCCAAAGAAGTCCTTGATCTGGCTCATGAAGATCACCACGGCGATACCGTTGGTAAAGCCGATGACCACGCTGATCGGAATAAAGCGAATCAGCACACCCATCTTGGTGAGCCCCATGATGAAGAGCAGAATGCCGGCGATCATCGTGGCAACCATCAGATTCTGGAAGCCGTAAATGCTAACAATCCCGAAAACGATCGGGATAAAGGCACCCGTTGGGCCGCCGATCTGTACCCGGGACCCGCCCAGCAGCGAGATGATGAAACCGGCGATGATGGCCGTCCAGATACCGGCCGTGGGCGAACAACCCGAGGCAATGGCAAAGGCGATGGCCAGTGGTAAGGCAAGGACGCCGACCGTGACGCCGGCAGCCATATCCTTGGCCAGTAACTCCGGCGTGTAATCCTTCAGACAGTCAAGTAGCTTCGGACGAAAGCGGGCAAGCGGCAGTTTACCGGTCCATTTATCGGCAAAACCTGTTGAAGATATTGCCTCGGTACTCTCGGCCCCGCTCATGCGCATCCTCCCCCGTGCTGTCCGTCAACGGAAAAGGGTCGGGTCTATTGATGCCTATGCTGGCGCCCGTGGCTTTGCCGCCGGATTTAATTCCCTATAGTGTAACCGGTTATTTGACGCGCATGCCAGCCTGGGCGCCGGAATCCGGGCTCAGGATGTATAGGCCGGGCGTGGCGCCATCGGTGTCCGAAGCAGCCAGCAGCATCCCTTCGGACATGCCGAACTTCATTTTGCGCGGAGCGAGGTTGGCCACCATCACAGTCAATCGACCGACCAGCTGTGCCGGATCGTAGGCCGACTTGATACCGGCAAATACCTGACGATACCTGGCTACACCGTTCTCGGTTTCACCGATGTCGAGTTGTAGTCGGATCAATTTGTCGGCGCCCTCGACGTGCTCAGCGTTGACGATCTTGGCAATGCGCAGGTCGACCTTGGTGAAATCATCGATGTTGATGTGCTCGTTCTGGCTGTCTTTGGCTGCGTCCACGTTGGCGGCTTTCTTTTCGGGTGTCTTATTAGTTTGCTCGGCGGCCTGTAACGATTCGGCGTTGGCGGCGATGAGCGCATCGACCATGGGGCGCTCGATCCGGTTCATTAGATGTGTGTAATCGTTGATGCGATGACCGACCGGCAGCGGTTGGCGCGCATCGGCCCAGCACAGTGGTGCCGCATTGAAGAAGTGTTCGACCTGGGTGGCCAGCGCCGGCAAGACAGGCTTGAGTAATACGGTCAGACTGCGGAAAAGATTCAGCGCTGTGCTCGTTACGATGTGCAGCTGTGCGCGCTGTTCGGGATCCTTGGCGAGGAGCCAGGGTTGCTTGTCATTGACGTAGAGATTGGCTTCATCAGCGAGGTGCATGATCTGACGCATGGCGCGGGCGCTATCGCGCGCTTCCATCGCCGTTGCAATCTCGGTCAAAGCCTCGTCGGTAATGATGCGGTCAAAGACGGTACGATCGGTTTCGCCCAGTGCACCCTCGAATTGCTTCCTGATAAATCCGGCGCAACGGCTGGCGATGTTGACGTACTTGCCGACCAGATCACTGTTGACCTTGGCGATGAAGTCATCGAGATTGAGGTCGATGTCTTCCATCGTGCCATTGAGTTTGCTGGCAAAGTAGTAGCGCAGCCACTCGGGGTTGAGCTTCTGCTGCAGATAGCTTTCGGCGGTAATAAATGTACCGCGTGACTTTGACATTTTCGAACCGTCGACGGTCAGGAAGCCGTGGGCACAAATACGGGTTGGAACGCGAAAACCGGCGTGGTGCAGCATGGCGGGCCAGAAGAGCGCGTGAAAATACAGAATGTCCTTGCCGATGAAGTGCACAAGCTCGGTGTTTGAACCCGGTTTCCAGACGGTGTCAAAGTCGCGCCCTTGCTTTTTGGCCAGCGCTTTGAAGGCACCCATGTAGCCAATCGGTGCGTCGAGCCAGACGTAGAAGTACTTGCCGGGTGCGTCGGGAATGGCGAAGCCAAAATAGGGCGCATCGCGTGAGATATCCCAATCGCTGAGCTTGTTTTCGCCTGCGTCACCCAGCCACTCTTGCATCTTATTCGCGGCCTCGTGTTGTAGCACTGGAATACCGTTGGGTGCACTTCGCGTAAAGTCGCGCAGGAACTGTTGGCAACGCGCATCCGACAGCTTGAAGAAATAGTGTTGCGAGGGCTTTAGAACCGGAACGCTGCCCGAGACGGCCGAGCGCGGATTCTTGAGTTCAGACGGCGTGTAAGCGGCGCCGCAGGATTCGCAGTTGTCACCGTACTGGTCGGCCGCACCACATTTGGGGCATTCACCCTTGATAAAGCGATCGGGCAGGAACATGCCCTTCTCTGCGTCGAAGTGCTGCTCGATTTCGCGAACTTCGATCAAACCCGCATCGCGCAACGCGAGATAGATTGTTTCGGCGCACTCGCGATTTTCGTTGCTGTGTGTCGAGTGATAGAGGTCGAAGTTGATATGAAAACCGCTGAAGTCGCGCAGATGCTCCTGGTGCACGCGTGCGATGAGCGCTTCGGGTGTAATGCCCTCCTTTTCGGCGCGCAGCATAATCGGCGTGCCGTGCGTGTCATCGGCGCAGACGTAGGTGGCCTCGTTGCCAATCAGATGCTGAAAACGCACCCACATATCGGTCTGGATGTATTCGACCAGGTGACCAAGATGAATCGCCCCGTTGGCGTAGGGCAGCGCTGAAGTGACGAGTAGAGAACGTTTCATGGGCGCAATTTTAGCCGATCGGTGGGTGACAACGTGCGCCGTAGGGGCATTTAACCGGGGTTTTGCCGGAAAAAAGCGGCGTAAAATCTACCAAACGACACAAAGCAGCCAGGCATAGGCCGCGAATCTTCACATCCCGAACACCCCACGGAGTTTTTTATGACCGCCACGACCTCGAACGAAACGCTGAGCAAAGCCACCGAAATTCTCACGGGCCTGATGGATCCGTTGACGGAGAGACCCTATTGGCTTGCGCATCAGGTGAGTGCAGCGTTGGTGTGCACCGCCGAGTCATGGCGGGTACGGGTGCAGGTGGGTTATCCGGTGGCGCTTGAGGCACCTACGATTCAGGCGCGCATTGCCGCGGCATTGGCGCCGGTTGCCGGTGCTACGCCAGTCCACGTCGAGGTGAGCTCGGTGATTGAGGCCCATGTGGTGCAACGAAATTTGCCTTTGCTCAAGGGGGTGAAGAATCTGATCGCCGTGGCTTCTGGCAAGGGCGGTGTCGGCAAGAGCAGCACGGCCGTCAATCTGGCGTTGGCGCTGGCGCAGCAGGGCGCACGCGTTGGCCTGCTGGACGCCGATATCTATGGGCCATCGATTCCGCAGATGCTGGGGGTGGGTGGTCAGCAACCGCATTCGCCGGACGGCAAGCATATTGAGGCCTTGCAGGGTCACGGTATTGCGCTGATGTCGATCGGATTTCTGGTCGATGTCGATGCACCCATGGTATGGCGCGGGCCGATGGTCACGTCGGCGCTGGAGCAATTGCTGCGCGATACGCTCTGGGGCGAACTGGATTACCTGGTGGTGGATATGCCGCCGGGCACCGGCGATATTCAGCTGACGCTGGCGCAGAAGGTGCCGGTGACTGGTTCGGTGATCGTGACCACCCCGCAGGACATTGCGCTGCTCGACGCCCGCAAGGGGATTCGCATGTTCGAGAAGGTCGGCGTGCCGATCCTCGGCATTGTCGAGAATATGTCCGTGCACATTTGTAGCAATTGCGGTCACAGCGAACCAATATTTGGCGAGGGTGGCGGCGAGGCCTTAGGCGCTGATTTTCATGTGCCCCTGTTAGGCAAGCTGCCACTGGATCTGCGCATCCGCCAAGGGTTGGACGCTGGTCAACCCATCGTCGCGGTCGACCCAGAGAGCCCGATCAGCCAGCAGTACCGGGACATTGCCTTGCGCGTGGCGGGCGCCATCGCGGCCAAAGCCCGCGATACCAGCCATAAATTCCCGAAAATCGTCGTCGAATGAGCTCTTTTGACCGCGAATCGACGCCGGATCGGGGTACAATTTCCGCCAATTTTTACGAATTCGCGTTCCCGATGGGACACCTGGAGCTGGTATGAGCATCAAGTCTGATAAGTGGATCCGCCGCATGGCCGAACAGCACGGCATGATTGAGCCCTTCTCGCCGGATCTGGTTCGTGAAGTGAATGGTCAGAAGATTGTGTCCTATGGCACCTCGAGCTATGGCTACGACATCCGATGTGCCCGTGAATTCAAGGTGTTTACCAATATCAACAGCACCGTCGTCGATCCGAAGGCCTTTGATCCGAAGTCCTTTGTCGAAGTCGAATCCGATGTGTGCATCATCCCGCCGAACTCCTTTGCGCTGGCGCGCACGGTCGAGTATTTCCGCATTCCGCGCAGCGTCCTGACTGTCTGCCTGGGTAAGAGTACCTATGCCCGCTGCGGCATCATCGTCAACGTCACGCCATTCGAGCCAGAATGGGAAGGCTATGTGACGCTGGAATTCTCGAACACCACACCGCTGCCTGCCAAGATCTATGCGGGTGAAGGCTGTGCCCAGGTGCTGTTTTTCGAATCCGACGAAGTGTGTGAAACCTCGTACAAGGACCGTGGTGGCAAATACCAGGGCCAGGTCGGTGTCACACTCCCGAAGATCTGACGCCTTAGACTACCTATCACCGTCTCACAGCTCCGCGTGACCGGCTTGCCGGCACGCGGAAGTTCTTTCTGGCCCAGGAGTTGCCATGAAATTTCATTTTCCGATCATCATCATTGACGAAGACTTCCGTTCCGAGAACGCGTCTGGCCTCGGCATTCGTGCCCTGGCCGAAGCGATCGAAAAAGAGGGGATGGAGGTGTTAGGCGTCACCAGCTACGGTGACCTGACCTCTTTTGCCCAACAGCAAAGCCGCGCTTCCGCCTTCATTCTTTCGGTGGATGATGAGGAGCTGTTGAATCACGAAGAACAGACCATTGCCGAACTGCGTGCCTTCGTCGAAGAAATTCGTTACAAGAACGCCGATATTCCGATCTTTTTGCACGGTGAAACCCGGACGTCTCGGCACATTCCGAACGATATCCTGCGTGAACTTCATGGCTTCATTCACATGTACGAAGACACGCCAGAGTTCATTGCGCGTAATGTCGTGCGCGAAGCCAAGGTCTATATGGATTCGCTGCCGCCGCCCTTCTTTCGTGCGTTGACGCACTATGCCGCAGATGGTTCCTATTCCTGGCACTGCCCGGGCCACTCGGGTGGCGTGGCGTTCCTGAAGAGTCCCGTCGGCCAGATGTTCCACCAGTTTTTTGGCGAGAACATGCTGCGCGCCGACGTCTGCAATGCGGTGGAAGAGCTTGGGCAGCTGCTGGATCACACCGGGCCGGTGGCCGCGTCGGAGCGCAACGCGGCGCGCATCTTTAATTGCGACCACCTGTACTTTGTGACGAACGGTACGTCGACCTCCAACAAAATTGTCTGGCACTCGACGGTCGCGCCGGGGGATGTCGTCGTCGTTGACCGTAACTGTCACAAGTCGGTCCTTCACTCAATCATCATGTGTGGTGCGATTCCGGTGTTCCTGATGCCCACGCGTAATAACTTTGGCATCATTGGCCCAATCCCGAAGAGCGAGTTTTCGTGGGAAAGCATCCAGAAGAAGATCGCCGCCAACCCGTTCATCACCGATAAGAACACCAAGCCACGGGTTCTGACGATCACCCAGTCGACCTACGACGGCATTCTCTATAACGTTGAAGAAATCAAAGAGATGCTCGATGGGAAAATCGATACGCTGCACTTTGATGAAGCCTGGCTACCGCATGCGGCGTTCCATGATTTTTATGGCGACTATCATGCGATCGGCGCTGATCGACCGCGTTGTAAGGAGTCGATGGTGTTCTCGACGCAATCAACGCACAAACTGCTGGCCGGCTTGAGCCAGGCTTCGCAGATCCTGGTTCAGGACTCGGACGATCGCAAGCTGGATCGTGATGTTTTTAATGAAGCCTATCTGATGCATACCTCGACATCGCCGCAGTACGCCATTATTGCGTCGTGCGACGTGGCCGCTGCGATGATGGAAGAACCGGGTGGCCCGGCACTGGTGGAAGAGTCCATTGCGGAGGCGCTCGATTTCCGTCGTGCCATGCGCAAGGTGGACGAAGAGTGGGGTGAGGGTTGGTGGTTCAAGGTCTGGGGCCCGGACGATCTGTCCGAGGAAGGGATCGAGGAACGTGAAAGCTGGATGCTCAAGCCAGGTGAACGCTGGCATGGCTTTGGTCAGCTGGCCGATGGCTTCAATATGCTCGACCCGATCAAGGCGACCATCATCACCCCGGGTCTTGATGTGGATGGTTCGTTCTCCGAAGACATTGGCATCCCCGCCGCGATCGTTACCAAGTATCTGGCGGAACACGGCGTGATCGTCGAGAAGTGCGGTCTGTATTCGTTCTTCATCATGTTTACCATCGGCATCACCAAGGGTCGTTGGAATACGATGGTGACCGAGCTGCAGCAGTTCAAGGACGATTACGACAAGAATCAGCCACTATGGCGGGTCTTGCCGGAGTTCTGTCAGAAGTACCCGCGCTACGAGCGCGTCGGTTTGCGTGACCTCTGCCAGCAGATCCACGATGTCTACAAGAAAAATGATGTCGCGCGCCTGACGACGGAAATGTATCTGTCAGATATGGTCCCGGCCATGCGCCCAGCTGATGCCTTTGCGAAGATGGCCCACCGTGAAATCGAGCGTGTGGCGATTGACGACCTGGAAGGTCGTATTACCGCCATGCTGGTAACGCCCTATCCGCCGGGCATTCCCCTCTTGATCCCGGGCGAACGGTTCAACAAAACCATCGTCAACTACTTACAGTTCGCACGCGAATTCAACGAGCGGTTCCCCGGTTTCGAGACCGATGTACATGGCCTTGTCAAAGGTGAAAAGGACGGCAAGACCGCGTATTACGTCGACTGCGTCCGCTGATCAGTCCGCTATCGCCGGTACTCAACAAAGGCGTAAGGTAGGCCAGTCGCGCTGATGTGTGGCTGGCGAGATACTTCAGTCCAGGCAGTATCGATTTCTGGAAAAACCGTGTCGCCCGCCGCATCCACGCCGATTTCGGTGATGATGAGTGAGGCGGCCAAGGGCAGTGCTTGGTGGTAGAGCTCAGCGCCGCCGATGATGTAAGCAGTGTCATCAGCGACGGCGGCCAATGCTTCGGGCAAACCACGAAAGACCTCGGCACCGGTAGCTTTGTAATCCGTCTGGCGGGTGATGACCATGTTGCGGCGATTGGGCAATGGCCGGCCCAGCGATTCCCAGGTTTTGCGTCCCATGATGATCGGGTGACCGCTGGTGGTTTCCTTGAAATGTTTTAGATCTTCGGGCAGGTGCCAGGGCAGCGCCCCACGGCCATCTTCATTGGTGCAGCCGATAATGCCGTTGCGGGCCACCGCGACGATTAATGCGAGGTTGGGATAAATCCGCTCAGCCATGTGTGGTTTGCGTCCACTCGATCAGACCGCGTGTGGAGGCATCTAGCATGTCCTTGCCGGCATCGCCGTTGAGCACCGGTAGGACGCGCGATGCGAGTTGCTTGCCCAGCTCGACACCCCACTGGTCGAAGGAGTTGAGGCCCCAGATCACGCCCTGCACGAAGACCTTGTGTTCATAGAGGGCGAGCAATAGGCCCAGATGGTATGGATCGAGGCGCGGCAGCAGCAGGGTCGTTGATGGTTGGTTACCGGCAAAGACCTTGTGCGGCAGCAGTGCATCGCGCTGGGCGGCGGGGAGACCGGCGGCCTCGAGTTCGCTGCGAGCTTCGGCTTCGGTTTTACCAAAGGCTAGAGCAGCGCTTTGCGCGAAGCAGTTCGCCAGCAATGGTGCCTGGTGGCCGGGCAGGGGGTAGTCGCTCAGCGCGGTGGCAATAAAGTCACAGGGTACGAGCCAGCCCCCCTGATGCAGCAGCTGGAAAAATGCATGCTGGCCATTGGCGCCAATCTCGCCCCAGACGATGGGGTTGGCCGGGCAGGTGAGTGGCTGGCCATCGCGATTGACAGTTTTACCGTTGGACTCCATCTCTAGCTGTTGCAGATAGCCGGGTAGATGACGCAGCGACTCGTTGTAAGGCACGATGGCCGAGGTGTGTGCACCGAGGAAATTAGTATTCCAGATACCCAGCAATGCTAGCAGGACGGGCAGATTATCTTGGAGTGGGGTATGGCGGAAATGCTGATCCATCGCCTGGGCGCCGGCAAGCAGGCGTTCAAAGCCGCTCATGCCGATACTGACGGCGAGCGGAAGACCGACGGCGGACCAGAGCGAGTAGCGGCCACCGACCCAGTCCCACATCGGCAATACCTGAGATGGTGGAATGCCGAATTCGGCAGCGCGTTCCGGATGGGCGGATACGGCGACGAAGTGTTTGGCCAGGGTTTCTTCCGAACCGGTGTGCGCCAGCATCCAGTTGCGGGCGCTGGCTGCATTGATCATCGTTTCTTGCGTGGTGAAGGTCTTGCTGGCGATGATGAAGAGGGTCGACCGCGGATCCAGCGTTTCGAGCAGCGGTGCCATGTGAGCACCATCGAGATTGGAGACATAATGGACATGCAGGCCGGGATGGGCGAACGCGGAGAGGGCGCGCGTGGCCATCTTGGGGCCGAGGTCCGAGCCACCGATGCCGATGTTGACGACATGACGGATGGTGTCGCCCGTGTAACCTTTCCAATTGCCGCTGCGCAGTTGTTCAACGATGGCCGCCATCTGTTGCCTGACCTTGCGGACATGGGGCATGACGTCGCTGCTGACTGCCGGGAATGGCGTCTCTGCCAGATGGCGTAACGCCGGATGGAGTACGGCACGCCCTTCGCTGACATTAATCTTTTCGCCGGCAAAGAGCCGTTCACGCCAGCCGGCCACGTCGGCAGCTTCGGCCAGGGCGACGAGGTGATTCAGGGCATCCTGGTCAAGACGTTGCTTTGAGAAATCAAGGAGGAGACCGTCGGTCTGGCGAGAGAAGTGCTGGAAGCGATGGGTATCGTTGGCAAACAGATCACGTAAATGCGTCTGTGCCAAGCGACCGCACGATGCGTGAAGGCGCGACCAGGCGGGTGTCTTGGTGATATCCGGTGTCATGGCCTGTTTAAACCGCGACGGGTGCCGGGATGTGGGGGTGCGGGTCGTAGCCTTCCAGCGTGAAGTCTTCAAAACGGAAAGCGAACAA
This sequence comes from Rhodocyclaceae bacterium, assembly GCA_018883385.1. Classification (GTDB taxonomy): domain Bacteria; phylum Pseudomonadota; class Gammaproteobacteria; order Burkholderiales; family Rhodocyclaceae; genus Fluviibacter. The sequence goes on from VEQD01000018.1 coordinate 17,871, forward strand.
ATCTTTGACCTCTGGATTGATACGCATCACCGGTAGTTTTCGCGGTTCACGGCTCAGTTGCAGCTTGGCTTGCTCCAGATGGTTGCTGTACAGGTGGGCGTCGCCCAGCGTGTGAATGAACTCGCCGGGGCGGTAACCGCACACCTGCGCAATCATCATGGTCAGCAGAGCATAGGAGGCAATGTTGAACGGCACGCCAAGAAAAATATCGGCGCTGCGTTGGTAGAGCTGGCAGGACAGACGGGGCCGTTGGTCGGCTTCACCCGGAGCGGGGGGCGCGACATAAAACTGGAAGAGGGCATGACAGGGCGGTAATGCCATCCGATCGACTTCGCCGGGGTTCCAGGCACAGACCAAGTGACGGCGGGAATCGGGATTTTTTTTCAGACCTTCGACGAGCTGTGTGATCTGGTCAATGGTGCGGATGGTGGGCGGCGCACCGTCTTTGCCCCGCACGACGGTTTCCCAACGGCGCCACTGCTTGCCGTAGACGGGCCCAAGCTCGCCGTTTTCGTCCGCCCAGTCGTCCCAAATCGAAACACCGTTCTCTTTCAGATAGGCGATATTGGTGCTGCCCTGCAGGAACCACAGCAGTTCATGAATGATCGAACGCAAATGCAGCTTCTTGGTCGTCAGGACCGGGAATCCCTGCGCCAGATCAAAACGCATCTGCCAGCCAAAAACCGAGCGCGTGCCCGTGCCCGTGCGGTCAGTTTTGACGTGGCCGTGCTCCAGCACGTGTTGCATTAGGTTCAGGTAGGTCTGCATGCGGAAATCCGTTTGTCCTATTTTTGGTGGATTCGAACCCTATAATGATCGCATACCTTTGCAGAGTTTCTGTCATGACAGCCACGCGTCGTTCTTCCCAATCCGCCCCTGCCCAAACCCTTCAGAGCCTGCCGGCGGGCTGGTTGCCCGAGCTGCCGGAACTGAAGCTGTTGGCAGCGGCGCCCGGCAGCCGAGAGTTGCAGGCCTGCACCCATGTACTGGTGCTTTTTCCCGTCGATAAGCTCGAGGCCGGCGCCGTTCCTGCGACATTGCCAGGGGGGGATGTGCTTCGTGCGACGCTGGTGCGTCGTCGCAAGAAAGTGGGTGCCTTGTGTCGTACGCCGGCCGGAGCCGGCAAAATGCCTGCCCCGGCGCTGGTTCCTGAAGCGACATTGCCGGGCGGTGCGTTGATTCGCTGGCTAGCGGTGGATCTGAACGAGAGCGTGTTCCTGCGTCAACAGGCGCTCCGGGAGGCGTTCGCGCCTTTGCTGGCCGAGAGCCCAGCGCGGGTCGATGTCGTGCTGCACGGCAACGCCACCTTTATGACAGAGATGCTGGCCGATGCCGCCTATGTGGGATGCGTTAACGCGGTTAGCCTGCCTAAAACAGTCCGCCCCGAGGCCACCGTGATAAGGGTGACAAAGGCCGCGAGCCGAGCACCTGAAGCTACCACCTTACGCTTCTGGATCGGGAGCTCGGTGAAACCGGCGGCGCGCTCGGCGTATGTCGCCCAGTTAAATTGGGCGCGTGGCAAAGCATCCGCCAATTTGCTGGCTCGTTGTCTGTGCGTATTGCCGCCCAATCAGCTGACACCGGCAAGCTTTCGCGCACAGATTCCGCACTTGATCAAAGGCACCGGCATCCGGACCGAGATCTATGACATCAAACGTCTCAAGAAAATGAACGCAGGGGCATTCCTTGCAGTGGCGCAGGGTAGCCCCGAGCAAGATGCGGCGATGGTGCATCTCAGTTATGTGCCTAAAAAGAAATCGGGGCCGCATGTCAGCCTGGTTGGTAAGGGCATCTGTTTCGATACGGGGGGCCACAACCTCAAGCCGGCCCGCTACATGGCGGGTATGCACGAGGATATGGCTGGAGCCGCCACGGTATTGGCCGTAATTCGCGCTGCTGCACAGCTGCAGTTACCGGTGAGGCTTGATGCCTGGCTTGCGCTATCGCGCAATGACATTAGCCCAGCGGCGTATTGTCAGGGTGACATCGTTACGGCCATGAACGGACTCACGATCGAGATCGTGCATACGGATGCCGAAGGCCGCATGGTGTTGGCGGATACGCTGTCGCTCGCTGTAAAAACAAATCCGGATGTCGTGATGGATTTCGCCACCCTCACGGGCAGTATGACGATGGCCCTGGGCAACCGGATGAGCGGTTTTTTTGCGACGGATGCCCACTATGCGCTGCAGCTGGCGATGGCCGGTGAGGCGGCGGGTGAACGTGTCATGGCTTTTGCGATGCCGGATGACTATGACAGTGCGCTGGAAAGCAAGGTGGCCGATGTTAAGCAGTGCACGCTCGATGGCGAAGCAGATCACACCCTGGCGGCGCGCTTTCTTAATCTGTTTGTCGGTGACCAACCATGGTTGCACGTCGATCTCTCGGCCGCCAGTTGCAAGGGTGGACTCGGTGCCGTGGGTACGGAAACGACCGGTTTTGGCGCAGCGCTTGCGCTGCAGTTCTTGCGTGATCTAACGAAGTAGGCCGTCAGGCCTGTTCGTGGCCATACTCTTGGCCGTCTGTTGCTGAAGGCGATTCGGCCTCCGGCGCCGCTAGGTTCTTCAGGACCTGAAAAATTGCCCGATACGCTTTCGGCGGTTTGTGGTCGGCTTGTTCCTTGAGCGCATTACGTCGCAGCGTTCGTAATGCGCTGACGTCCAGATCTGGATAATGATTTTTGAGTTCGGTGATCACCGATTCATCCGCAAGCAAACGATCGCGCTGTTTTTCCAGCGCATGAAAGCGGGCATTGGCCTTGTTTGAAATACCATCGAGTTCGTCAAGCATTTCCTGAATCGGATCGGTGTCGACATCACGCATTAATTTGCCGATGTACTGCATCTGACGTCGCAGTGCCCCGTGCGAAGTAATGCGTTTGGCCTCAAGCACAGCATCCAACAGCGATTCGGGTATGTCGAGTTTCTTCAACCGATCATTGCCAACGCCGACCAGTCGTCTGCCCAGATCTTGCAAAGCCTCGACTTCTTCCTTGGCTTTGGTCTTGCTGCGCCGCCGACCTTCGGTCATGGGGGGTGGTTCCGCATTGACGACCTCCTGCCCCTGGCGGGTGTGGAAGTGGCTAGGCGGTTTGGTGGGGTGAAATGGCATAAGCGGGCACAACAGGTTCGGTGGCGTTGCAGTTTGCCGCTATCATACCAATCACACGATCAATGCTTGTCTTAACTGCCAGTAAATTCATGACCGCCCACCTGTCTGCCGACGAACATCTCTTTGCCCATAGCCGCGAGGCGCTGACCCATATTGCCGATGATCTGCTCACGATTGCCCGCAAAGGCGGCGCAACGGCAACAGAAGTCGAGATCTCCGAGGGTTTTGGTCAGAGCGTGAATGTACGCCAGGGTGAGGTCGAAACCATCGAGCATCATCGCGACAAACAGATGGGTGTTACCATTTACCTGGGTCAGCGCAAGGGCTATGCCTCGACCAGTGATTTTTCGCGCGAGGCCTTGCAGGCCACCGTGAACGCTGCGCTGGATATTGCCAAATTTACCGCCGAAGATCCCTGTGCCGGGTTGCCGGATCAGTCACAGCTCATGTTGGGTGACGTGCCGGACCTGGATCTGTTCCATCCCTGGACTCCCTCGGTGGAGCATGCTGTAACGTTGGCGCGAGAGTGCGAGGCCGCAGGTCTTGCGCTGGGTCCGATCATCCAGAACTCCGAAGGTGCTTCGGTATCGACGCATCAGGGCCACTTCATCATGGCGAATAGTCTGGGTTTTATGGGGGGCTATCCCACCAGTCGCCACAGTGTGGGATGTGCCCTGATTGCTGCGGACGATCAGGGCATGCAGCGCGATGACTGGTATGAATCGGTGCGTGATCCTGCGTTGTTGCCATCGGTTGCCGGTATTGGTCTTAAAGCCGCACAGCGCGCAGCAGCGCGTCTGGGTGCCCGCCAGTGCCCGACTGGTGAGGTGCCGGTGATTTTTGAAGCACCGATTGCTTCGACCATCGTTGGCAATCTGGTGCACGCGGCCTCGGGCGGCGCGCTGTATCGCAAGAGTTCGTTTCTAGAGGGCGCCCTGGGTCAGCAAATATTGCCGGACTTCGTGGTGCTGGAAGAGCGGCCATTATTGCCCGGGGGTCAATCCAGCGCGCCCTTTGATGGCGATGGCCTGCCCACAAAGGATCGGGACGTGATTCGCGGTGGCATCCTCAACGGCTATTTTCTTTCGGTCTATTCGGCTCGCAAGTTGGGTATGGCGCCGACGGCCAACGGCGGCGGTAGCCACAACCTGTTCATGCGCGATGTGCGGGGTGGCCATCCCGATCTAGCGGCGCTGATGAAAACCATGGGACGCGGCTTGCTCATTACCGAGCTGCTCGGCCAGGGTGTCAACTATGTCAATGGGGACTACTCGCGGGGCGCAGCTGGCTTCTGGATCGAGAACGGCGAGATCGCCTACCCGGTTGAGGAGATCACGATTGCGGGCAACATGAAGGACATGCTGAAGGGTATGGTCGCTATTGCCGACGACCGGTTGGCCCGGAGTGCCAAGCAATCTGGAGCGATTCTGATCAACAAGATGATGGTGGCCGGAGCCTGAGATGCGTTGCTGTTTCGTTCGCCATGGCGAAACGCCCTGGAATGCCGAACGTCGATTGCAGGGCCATCAGGATATTGCACTCAATGCCTTGGGTCTGGCGCAAGCCGAAGCAGCCGCCCGTTATCTGGGAGTGCGCCACGCCGAAAGCCCCTTCGCTGCTGTTGTCAGCAGCGATCTCCAACGCGCCCGGCAAACAGCCGATGCCATCGCGCAGGCTTTGGGTCTGACGGTGCAGAATGCGCCGGGACTCCGGGAACGTCATTACGGTCACTTCGAAGGAAAAACACCGGCTGAAGCTGATTATTTGGACTCTTTGGCCTACGCGGCCCTGGTTGCGCGCGCCGATCTGAGGGAGTCGCCCGGCAACGCCGAGCCGCTAGCGGCGATGGTTGCCCGAATCGAGGCCTGCCTGCACCGTCTGGCGCAGGATTATGCGGACCAGTCGGTCGTTCTGGTCACCCACGGTGGGGTCCTGGACGTACTTTACCGGCGGGCAATGAGGCGCGATCTGACCGGACCCCGCGATGCTCCGATCCCGAATGCTGGCCTGAACTGGCTGGATCTTGCGCCGGCCGGAGAAGGGCTCCAATGGACGATGTTGGCATGGGGTGAAACCGGCCATTTGAAGGACGCCAGCCTCGACGAAATCCTGTAAAATCACGCCCTTGAGCGTATGGCTCGGTGGTCGACCGGTGGTTGGCCACTTCCGACACTGATTTTTGAGGTTTCTTATGTTCTCCGCCCGCGACACCCTGCAACAAGTTGATGCTGAACTCTGGAAAGCCATTGAGGCTGAAGACCGCCGTCAGGAAGATCACATCGAGCTGATCGCCTCGGAAAACTACGTGTCGTATGCCGTGATGCAGGCGCAGGGCTCGCAGCTGACGAACAAGTACGCCGAAGGTTATCCGGGCAAGCGTTATTACGGGGGTTGCGAACATGTCGATGTCGTCGAGCAACTGGCGATTGATCGGCTGAAGACGCTCTATGGGGCTGATGCCGCCAACGTGCAGCCGAATTCGGGCTCGCAGGCCAACCAAGCCGTGCTGATGGCCTTTGCCAAGCCGGGCGACACCATTCTGGGCATGAGCCTGGCAGAAGGTGGTCATTTGACGCACGGCATGGCCCTCAACATGTCGGGTAAGTGGTTCAACGCCGTGTCTTATGGCCTCAACGATAAAGAAGAAATCGATTACGACCAGGTTGAAAAGCTGGCACGCGAACACAAACCCAGGATTATTGTGGCCGGCGCGTCAGCCTACGCGCTGCGAATTGATTTCGAGCGTTTTGCCAAAATCGCCAAGACCGTCGGTGCCATCATGTGGGTCGACATGGCACACTACGCGGGTCTCATTGCTGCGGGTTTCTATCCAAACCCGGTGCCGCATGCGGATGTCGTGACGACGACCACGCATAAAACGCTGCGCGGCCCCCGCGGTGGCGCCATTCTGATGAAAGCCGAACACGAGAAGGCCCTGAATTCGGCCATCTTCCCCGGTGTGCAGGGTGGCCCACTCATGCATGTCATTGCCGCCAAGGCAACGGCTTTCAAGGAAGCATCAACCCAGGGTTTCAAAGATTATCAGGAACAGGTGCTCAATAATGCGCGTGTTATGGCGCGTGTACTCGGCGAAGAGCGCGGTCTGCGTGTCGTGTCGGGCCGAACCGAAAGCCATGTGTTCCTGCTCGATCTGCGCAACAAAAATATCACCGGCAAAGACGCCGAAGCCGCACTGGGTCGTGCCCACATTACTGTGAACAAGAACGGGATCCCTAATGATCCGCAGAAACCGTTCGTCACCTCGGGGATCCGTATTGGTTCGCCGGCAATGACGACCCGTGGTTTCACCGAGATCGAAGCGGAGCAGATTGCGCATCTGATCGCTGACGTGCTGGACGCGCCGAACGATGAAGCCGTGCTAGCCAAAGTCCGTGAACAGGTGTCGGCACTCTGTAAGCGTTTTCCGGTTTACGGCAAATAATTGGGTTTGCGGAGGCGCTGAATGCGGTGCCCTTTCTGTGGCGCAGACGGTACGACCGTCGTTGAAACGCGCGAATCAGAGGAGGGTCAGACCGTCCGTCGTCGTCGTCGCTGCGCACAATGCGAGAAGCGTTTCACCACGCACGAAAACGCCGAGATTCAGTTTCCGTACATTGTTAAGCGCAACGGGTCGCGTACCGATTTCAGCCACGATAAGTTGGTTGCTTCCTTACAACTGGCCTTGCGCAAGCGGCCGGTGACCGCTGAAGCCATTGATGCGGCGATCTCCCGGATCGAAGAAAAGCTCTTGGCGCTGGGCGAGCGCGAAGTCACCTCGCAGCAGGTCGGTGAGCTGGTCATGCGTGAGCTTAAGAAGCTCGATAAGGTCGCCTACGTTCGTTTCGCCTCGGTGTATCGCAACTTCACCGACATTGACGAATTTTCAGAAGTGATTCGTGAGATCTCACCGACCGCTTAAACGCGGCGGTAATAAGCGGGTTCACGCCATGCCCGACGCTACGATCCAGGCACCTACGGCAAACGATGCGCTCTGGATGGCGCACGCGCTGCAGTTGGCCGCCAAGGGATTGATGACCACAGGCGTCAACCCGCGCGTCGGCTGTGTGCTTGTGAAAGAGGATCAACTGATCGGTGCGGGCTGGCACGAGCGCGCCGGCGAAGCGCACGCCGAAGTGATGGCGCTGCGCGATGCCGAAAGCCGCGGTAACGATGCAGCAGGCGCTACCGCCTACGTGACGCTGGAGCCTTGCGCGCATCATGGCAAGACACCGCCGTGTGCCGAAGCGTTAATCAAAGCCGGTATCGCGCGCGTGGTAGCAGCGATGGAAGACCCGAACCCCCTGGTGGCAGGCCAGGGTTTTGCCTTGTTGCAACAGGCAGGCATTGCCGTCGCAGCGCCGCTGATGGCGGCCGAAGCCGAAGCGTTAAATATTGGATTTGTGCAACGTATGCGTCAGGGCAAGCCCTGGGTACGCCTCAAGATGGCCGGCAGTCTCGATGGGCGTAGCGCGTTGGCCAATGGCCAAAGCCAGTGGATTACTGGTCCGGAAGCCCGTGCCGATGGTCATCGCTTTCGTGCCCGCGCGCAGGCAATTATCACCGGTGTCGGTACTGTTATTGACGATGATCCCTTGCTGACGCTGCGTGATGTCGAACCGCCAATGGGTCAATCCGGTCAACCTGTACCGCTGATGCCGCTTCTTCGCATCGTCGTTGATAGCCATTTGCGCATACCAACCACGGCAAAAATTCTGCAGGGTGGCTGCCTCGTTGCCACGGCATCGACCGATGCGGCAAAGATCGATGCGCTGCGTGTGGCCGGCGCTGAAGTCATCTGTTTCCCTGATGCGTATGGCCGCGTCGATCTGGCGGCGCTGCTCGAAGATCTGGCGAAACGGGGCATCAATGAAGTGCATGTCGAAGCGGGTGCAACCCTCAGTGGCGCTTTTGTCAGGGCAGATTTAGTCGACGAGCTGCTGGTGTATATCGCGCCAACGTTGCTTGGTAGTGATGCACGTGGCTGGTTTGATGGCTTGAATCTGATCAGCCTGGAGCAAAAAACCGAATGGACGTTTAAGGATGTCCGCATGGTCGGTGTAGATCTGCGGGTTATTGCATGCCTGAGCGTGGCACCTTAATCAACGACAAACCGGGCATCCGTTGTTTGTTGTGACCCTACTGCTCTGCCACCTGCCGCTTAGGGCATCATAACGTTGCAATAATCCTATGGCCGGTTGGCCGAAGCATGCGATGAGTTTGATGGCCTCCACCGCTTGCATGCACCCGATGACGCCGGTCACCGGTGCGAGTATGCCAGTGGTGGCGCAACGCAGTTCTTCGTCTTGGCCTTCTTCCGGGTACAGGCAGGCGTAGCAGGGCGAGGGGGTATGGGCCTGCCGCGGATCCATCACGAATAATTGACCGGTGAGTTTGA
>VEQD01000084.1 GCA_018883385.1 Rhodocyclaceae bacterium
ACATGATTTCTGGCCTGCTCAAATCCATCTTCGGAAGCCGTAACGACCGACTGCTCAAGACCTATCGCAAGCAGGTCGAGCGCATTAACGCGCTGGAACCCTCGATGGAAGCCCTCTCGGATGAGGCACTCCAGGCCAAAACGACCGAATTCCGCACTCGTCTCGCCGGCGGCGAAACGCTCGACGCCTTGCTGCCGGAAGCCTTTGCCGTCGTTCGCGAAGCCAGTAAGCGCGTGCTCGGCATGCGTCACTTTGATGTACAGCTCGTTGGCGGCATGGTGCTGCACTACGGCAAGATCGCCGAAATGCGCACGGGCGAAGGTAAAACCCTCGTCTCCACGCTGCCGGCCTACCTCAATGCGCTGGCCGGTCAGGGCGTGCACATCGTCACCGTAAATGACTACCTCGCTCGCCGTGACGCCGACTGGATGGGCCAGCTGCACCGCTGGTTGGGTTTGGATGTCGGTTGCAACCTGTCGCAGATGACCTCGGAAGACAAGCGTGCCGCTTACGCCTGCGACATCACCTACGGCACGAACAACGAATTCGGCTTCGACTATCTGCGCGACAACATGGTCTACGACGTGCAGGATCGCGTCCAGCGTAAACTGCATTACGCAATTGTCGATGAAGTCGACTCGATTCTCATCGATGAAGCCCGTACGCCACTCATCATCTCCGGCCAGGCCGAAGACCATACCGAGCTCTATGTGCGCATGAACGCGCTGGCGCCGATGCTCACCCGTTGTCAGCAAGAAGATGGCCCGGGTGACTTCTGGGTCGACGAAAAAGCCAACCAGGTGCTGCTGACCGAAGAAGGTCATGAAAGCGCCGAACGCATTCTGGTGCAAGCCGGCCTGCTGGCCGAAGGCCACAGCCTCTATGAAGCCAGCAACATCCTGCTCATGCATCACCTGACTACAGCGCTGCGTGCCCACAACCTGTTTCACCGTGATCAGCACTATGTGGTTCAGGATGGTGAAATCGTCATTGTCGATGAGTTCACCGGCCGCCTGATGAGCGGTCGACGCTGGTCGGATGGCCTGCATCAGGCCGTCGAAGCCAAAGAGAATGTGGCGATCCAGCACGAGAACCAGACGCTAGCCTCGATCACCTTCCAGAACTACTTCCGTATGTACGGCAAGCTCGCCGGCATGACGGGTACGGCTGATACTGAAGCCTACGAATTCCAGCAGATCTACGGACTGGAAACTGTGGTCATCCCGACGCACCGACCGGCCGTACGTAAAGATCAGCAGGATCAGATCTACCGGACCGATCAGGAAAAATACAAAGCCATCGTCGCCGATATCCGGGCGCAGCACGCCGCCGGTCGTCCGATTCTGGTGGGGACCACCTCGATTGAAAACTCCGAGCTGCTCTCTGATCTACTCAAGAGCGAGAAGCTGGATCATCAGGTGCTCAACGCCAAGCAGCACGAGCGTGAAGCCGAGATCGTGGCGCAGGCCGGCAAGCCGG
>VEQD01000003.1:0-78216 GCA_018883385.1 Rhodocyclaceae bacterium
TAGCCGGTAAACCGCGGCCGATGGCCGCCATAGCCCTTATCCGGCGACTGCTTTATAATCTCAGCAACCCTCATACCACCAACTTCTGGAGTGCCGCTCATGGCCCGCGTTGAATCGGATTACGTTTCGGAACACACCAAGTTCATTAACGAAGAGATCAAGAAAAACCCGCAATGGCGTGCCGACCAGCAGCAGGGCCGTGCCATCTGGTGGGACAAGCCACAAGATGTCAAAGAGAGCGAGGTCTTTGACCAGGCCAAAGTAAAGCAAAAGAGCTACCCCTACGACGTATTGTTCGACTGAGACCGAATCGGTTTGGCTGGGCTGTTATCGAAGCCGCCAGCCACCACCCGAATGCCCGGAACCAGTCCCGGGCTTTTTTTTATACTTTTTTGGTCAAAATGGCCCAAAACGCGTTAACTTTATGACATCTGCTTCGTTATAGGGCCATGATGAAAAAATTGACGTCGTTGCTCCTCGGTTTCTGGGTCGCCCTCTTTGGGCAGGCGCATGCCCAGACGCAGGATAGTTTTGAACGGGATTTCGCCAAGTTCGATAAAGACTTCGAGCGCTTGAATAACTGGAAGGCGGAAACGCCGGCCAGCAAAAAGCTCAAGCGGGCCCCAACATCGGCAGCCGGTGATGGGCAGTCGTCTGACGCGGCGGGAACCACGCCGTTGGATGTGGGGGCATCGGCAGGCGACAGAGCGGATCGATCCGAGAAAACTGACAGCACGCCCGATAACGCCGCACCCGCCTCTGACAAGACCTCGGCCCTACCGAAAGGTGCCAAAGTCGAACGCCTGGCGCGTAATGAGCGCTTGGGCAATCAGATCTCCGACCCGGAAATGCGCAAAAAGGTGCAGGCACTTTACCGCCGTTCTGATGTTGTGGTTCAACAGTACGTTCTACCTACCAATTAATCTGTGCTTTTCTGAAAGGCTCGTGATGAAAAAATCATTCCTCATTGCTTCGGCGATCTTTCTCGGTTTGACGGCCTGTAGCAGCACGCCCAATAATCCGGTCGACGCCACGCCCGGTCGTACCGCTGATGTCGAGTTTCTGGAGCAGAACGGACCGCTGACCCTCACCTTTGATGACAAGGGCAACTGGCTGTCGATCAGATCGTCGGCCACGGCACCGCTCGTGAACAACGCACCGGAAGGTGTGGAGATTGCGTTTAAAACGGCGACGATGCGCGCCAAGCGTAACCTGACCGAGTTTCTGTCGAACGACGTGAAGTCCACCAAGTCGGTGCAGACGATCTCCAAGTCTTACCTGAAGAATATTGCCCAGGTCGACAGCGCCAACGAATCTAAAACCGCGGGCGAGGATGAAGATGCGGCCAGCAATAGCCAGGCCAGCAAAGAGAGTCGTCAGAAAGCCAACACGATTGCTCAGACCGTTCGCGAGCGCATTGATGATAACTCGCAAGCCATCCTGAAGGGTGTGCAGATTAGCGAGCGCAAGGTCTCGAAAGAGCAACAGCATGTCTCAGTAACGATTGTCGTGACCCAGCAGAGCATCAAGGGTGCTGATCAGGCACGCAAGGCGATGGGTAGTTTCTAAAAATGCGTGGCCGGCACCTGCTATTCGTTGGCGGTGCCGTGCTGCTGGTCGCGTGCGCATCGGCCCCCAAGCCGGGTGATCAGCGAACCGTGATTGCCGAGGGCAGGGGTCAAACCTGCCAGGAAGCCCTTGGTCAGGCCAAGATCTTGGCCAGCGACAAAGTGGTTGGTTCGTTCGTCAACAGCCAGAAATCACTGGTTTCTGATAAGTACTATACCGAGAGCATTAACGAATACAGCGGTGGCGTGGTACGTCAGTACACGGTGCTGGAAAGTCAGGGTGACACACCTTGCCGTGTCAAGATTAGCGCCGATGTCTATCTTGATAAGAAAAATGTGGCGTTGGGTCCCAACGCGCGTGCCCTGAATCTGGGTGAGGTCGGTCGCTTTGTCGAGAAACAGGAAGAGGCCAGAGAGACGCTTGGCGCACTGGTTCAGCGACCCGGTATGTTCAGCGCCCGTATGGACCGCCTACATGTGAGTACCGACGCCAAGCGCAACGCGCAGATCGTCTTGCAGGTCTCTGACGTGGCGCCCAGTGAAAAGTGGTATTCGGATCTGGAATCCTTCCTCAACATTCAGGGGCAGCGTGTCGATTTCGAGCGTGCCAAATGGTCTGATATTGGCAAGTCACTCATGTCATTGATTGCTGCGCCAATTGCCGTGCCGCTGGGGTTGTCGCCATCACCCTTTAGAAATCAGACGCCGCGCGGTACCGAACTCGTTAACGGCGAGGGTCTGATCTGCTTTAAAAATGACCCACAGTACGAGTCGCTCCGTTGTTATCAGACCTGGTTGGCGGGAGACGCCGTCCGTCAGTTGCGCTCGATACAGCTCAATCTGGTGGAGCGTACCAACGATAATGTGACGAGTACGCGCCAGATTCAACGCGGCGCCTATCACATGGTCGCTTTTCGTGCTTCAGACTACAGCTACAAAAGCAAAGAGATGGGCACGAAGCGTGACTTCTATATTGTCGAGCCTGTTGGGGTGCCGTTCCGAGAGTACCTGACCGTCAATCGCCAGGCGTTGAGCGAGGAAAACGAGTTTCTAATCAATGTGGTGTTTACGCGCGAGCAGCAGACCCCATCCTTCAAAGCGGCGGGCAACGCACCCGTCACCGCCGCAGGCGTGCGTCGGCTGCCCTACTAATCGCGCAAAGGCGAGGGTGCCTAGTGGGTGAGCGGTTTTACGACCCGCTTGATTGAGGTGTCTTCCGGATTGGCCAGAATCTTGAAGCCCAGCGAGCTCATCAGATTGAGCATTTTGCTGTTGTCTGACAATACTTCACCAACCACGGCCGAGAAACCCTTGCCGCGCGCGCAATCGATCAGCACTTGCATCAGTTTTCGCCCAAGCCCCCGCTTTTGCCAACTGTCGGCGATGGTCAGAGCAAATTCAACCGTTTCTCCATCCGGGTTGGCCACATAACGCGAGACACCCAACTGTACCGGTTTGCCTGTGCTGTCGAGCTCGACTGCGACAAAGGCCATATCACGGTCGTAGTCAATTTGCGTAAAGCGCACCAGCTGCGGTTTGGACAGTTCGCGGATGGTATCCATAAAACGGAAGTAGCGGGTTTCGTCCGACAGGTTGTCGAAGAATTCCTTCTCCATCTCGGCATCTTCCGGGCGCACCGGGCGAATCGTGACGGTTGCGCCATCAGGCAGCACCCATTCTTCCACCAGATGGTTAGGATAGGGGTGGATCGCCATGTGGGCGTAGCGGTCGACGGTCGCTGGCGCATAGTCAATCACGATGCGTGCGTCCGCGGCGATCACAGCTTCGTCGTCGACCATGAGTGGGTTGATATCCAACTCGATAATCTGCGGGATTTCGCTCACCATATCGGACACATGCAGCAGCAGTTCGTAAATGGCGTCAATATTGGCCGCCGGAACACTGCCATGGGCTTTGAGCGAATTAAACGTGCGGGTCGACTTAACCAGGCTTTCGGCGAGCACCTGGTTGAGCGGTGGGAGCGCCATGCCGCGATCCGGGTTCACCTCGAATTGATTACCGCCACTGCCAAAGGTGATGACGGGTCCAAAGGTACGGTCGCGGAATACGCCAACGCGGACTTCACGTGCGTTATTGCGAGACACAAAAGGTTCAATCGATACACCGCTGATGCGGGCATTCGGGTGCTTACGTTTTACGGTATCAATGATGTCGTGATACGCATTACGCAAAGAGACGGCGTCCTGAATGTTCAGCCGCACGCCACCGGCATCGGTCTTGCGCAGAATATCCTGGGAGTCGACCTTCATCGCGATCGGGAAACCAATTTGCTCGGCATACATCAGGGCGTCGGCAACGCTGTGCGCCACCATTGTCTGCGCAACGGGAATCTTGAAGGCACGCAATACCGATTTCGATTCCATCTCGGAAAGTGTTTTTCGTTTCTCTGCCAGAACCGCATCGATCAGCATGCGCGCGCCTTCGATGCGTAACTCGTTGTCTTCCGTTTTGGCGGCCGGGGTTTGCAGGAGCAATCGTTGGTTTTCGTAGAAGGTCGACATGTTCGAGAACAGATCAACCGAAGACTCCGGCATACGAAAGACCGGGATGTTGTTATCGGACAGGTAGTCGCGCGCCTCACGCGTGTGTTGTTCGCCCATCCAGCAGGCAATGAGTGGCTTGGGGAGGTCTTTGGCCAATTCGACGACCATCTGGGCAACGGCCATCGGGTTGGTCATTGCCTGCGGTGTCAGAATGACCAGTAGTCCGTCGACATTGTCGTCGGCGACTGCCAGATTAATCGCGTCGCGATAACGTTCCGGCGTAGCGTCGCCACCGATATCGACCGGGTTGGCGTGTGACCAAGTCGTCGGCATAACCTGGTTGAGCTGTTGGATGGTCTCATCACTCATATCCACCAGCGGAATGCCGACTTCGCTGGCACGGTCTGCGGCAATAGCACCGGGGCCACCACCATTGGTGATGATGAGCAAACGCTTTCCCTTGGGTTGCAAGCGATCATGCAGCGCTTTGGCACCCTCGATGAGCTGGATAATGCTGTTCACGCGAACAACGCCGGCGCGTCGAACGGCCATATCGAACACCGCATCTGAACCGCTACGAATACCACTATGGGTCAGTGCGGCGGCGGTACCAGAAGCAAAGCGTCCGGTTTTGTAGAGCAGAATCGGTTTGAGACGTGCCGCTGAACGTAATGCTGAGAGAAATTGGCGGGCGTTCTGGATGCCTTCGACGTAGAGCAGGATGTAATAGGTGCGAGGATCGTGCACCAGGTAATCGAGGATCTCGCCAAAGTCGATGTCGCTGGAGCGCCCAAGCGATACCACCGAAGAGAAGCCCACGTTGTTGGGTAGCGCCCAATCAAGAATCGCCGAGCAGATCGCGCCGGATTGAGAGACCAGTGCCATATTGCCCTCATGGGCACGTTCCTGGGTAAAGGTGGCGTTGAGTTTGGTGGGTGGCCGCATGATGCCCAGGCTGTTCGGGCCAAGGATACGCACGCTGTAGCTGCGAGCAATTTCGAGAACTTTGCGTTCGAGTGCCGCACCGGCGTGGCCGCGTTCGGCAAAACCACTGGTCACAATCAGTGCAAAACGCACACCGCGCTCACCACATTGTTCGATGATGCCCGGCACGGTCATCGCCGGCGTACAGATAATCGCCAGATCTACGCGACCCGGCACGTCGTGCAGCGATTTGAAGGTCGCCTGACCTTGCACGTTTTCGTGCTTCGGATTGATCGGGAAAAGGCGACCGCCAAAACCGGTCTGCAGCAGATTGCGGAACAATACATGACCGACAGAGTTTTCACGCTCACTGGCACCGAAGACCGCAATACTTTCGGGCTCGAAGAGGGGCTTTAGATAATGTTCTTCACTCATGGCATACCTCAACCTGCAAATGGCGCTTGAATGTCAACATGACAAACGTATTGTGCAGCGCACACTGACTCATTCTACGCCGAATTTGCATTGCTTTCAGGAAGGCGTTATCTCCTAAAGGGTCTATTTCCACGGATCTAAGATGCGGCGCAGGAGGTACAGGCCACCTGCTCGACGCGGCGCTCCGGCAGGCTAACCGCCGTCAGATGACCGCCCCACAGACAGCCAGAATCGAGTGCGACCAGATTAGGGGTCATTTTCAGCCCCAGTGCGGACCAGTGGCCGACGACCAGGACATCATCGGCCGTTTTGCGGTTGGGGACTTCAAACCAGGGAAGATGTCCATTTGGTGCATTTTCTGGTTTGCCTTTGATCTTGAGATCCATGACGCCCGCTGCCGAGCAGAAACGCATCCGGGTCATGGCGTTGACGATCACCCGAGAGCGCTCATCGGCCGATAGGGAGGAATTCCAGGCCAGCGGCGTGTCGCCCCAGAGTGCGTGCAGAAAATCGGCGAATTGTGCTCCCCTTAGATGGGCAGAGACTTCCTGGCTGAGCGCGATGGCGTCATCGGCGGTCCAGTCGGGCAAGAGTCCGGCGTGCACCATCAGATGGCGCTGGCCACCCAGCATGGCCGAGTGCGCCAGGGGTTGCTCCTTAAGCCAGTCGAGCAGTTCCACGGCATCCGGTGCAGCAAAGATCGGATCCAGCGTATCGTCTTTGCCGCGGCGGGGTACTGCACCCGCAGCTACCATGAGCAGATAGAGGTCGTGATTGCCGAGCACGGTGACGGCGGATTTGCCGAGTGCGCGAATGAAGCGCAGGGTTTCCAGCGATTGCGGGCCGCGATTGACCAAGTCGCCCACCAGCCAGATCTGATCTTTGGCCGGGTCGAACCGACACTGGTCCAGCAGCTGCCGGAGCGCATCGTAACAACCCTGAATGTCGCCAATTGCCCAAGTCGTCATAGTGAAGGCATTCTATCGAAAAAAGCCGCGTCACTTCGACTGGCGTTAACTATCAGACGCGATAATTTCTTCCGTCAACGCCAAGCCAGCCGCGACAGCGGCTTCCAGGGTCGCGGGATATACCGGATGTGTCCAATCGCCTAAGAGCCAAAGGCCGGGCAGCGGGTGCCGGTGCGCCGCCGAGATCTTTGCCTGGGGTGTCATGCTCGGGGTCGCTTTGTGGACCATGACGACCTTATGCCAATGGGCGTGAAGACGCGTTGCTAGTGATGCTTCCAACTGACGCAGACATTGTTGTGCCAGTTGGTCATGGTCCAGCTGTGTCCACGGGCCATCGGCCGACAGCGACAGCGCAATCACCCCCGGCTCGCCGCAATGCGCGCGATCCATCGCCCAGATCCGGGCATCGGCCTCGGTCGGTCCGGCGAGCTGCATCAATGGGGTGGGCAGGTGAACGCTATCCTCAAACCCGAGGTAGACCGTAGCGATCGGTTGCACACCAAAGGCTTCGATCAGTAATGTGGGGTCAAAGGGCAGGTCGATATGCGCCAGCGACCAGGGGGGCACAGCTAAAACGACGTCGTCGACCATGGTGGGCATTTGTGCGTGTTGCAAGCTCAGTGCATGGCGGCCATCGGGCAACGCTCTTACGCCAGTCACCCGTTGCCCGCAGTGCATCTGACCACCTTGCGCCTCGAGGTCGCGAACCATGGCAGTCACCACGCTGGCACTGAGGTCAGCCGTGGGTTGCAGGATTTCCAGCGCAGCTGCACCGCGTCCGAGCGTGTCACGCAGGACCGGTGCCAGTCGGGACATGGCTGCGACTTCGATGGGCGTATTTAATATCGCGAGCGCTAGGGGCGCCCAGAAGTGTTTGATCAATGCTGGTGGTTGCTGCTGCGTCTTTAACCATTGGGCGACCGTCTGCGCTTCGGAGACTTGCCAACGGCGCCGTTGTAAAACCAGCAGTGCGCGCACTAGCGCCCAACGTTCCTTCATGTTAAAACCGGGCGCACGGCACAGTGCCAACACCAGGCCGAAGCGGCCACGACGATTAACAAGCGATAAGCCCCGGCCATCTCCCTTAAAAGCAAAGGGTGCGCGCGGCAGGCTCAGGCCAATAGCTTCAAACAGTGTCGTCAGCGCCTGGCAGCCTGCCAGTATCAGATGTTGGCCATTGTCGCGAAAGGTGCCGTCAATTTTTGCGCGCCGCGCCCGACCGCCGGGCTCGGGTGCCGATTCAAAGACAACGGGTGCATATCCGGCGCGCGCAAGGCTCAGGGCGCAGGCCAGACCAGACCAGCCAGCCCCAACAATCGCTATTGATCGGCGTGATGCACGGGCGCCTGCCATTAGTACTTAAACCAGGTTTTCAGGGCAATCCATAGTTTACGCAGCGGCGGTAAGGCTGTTTTTTGTTTGAGAACCTGGAAGCCATCCTTCGTGATTTCGTCGAGCAGCGTGCGGTACACCGCCGCCATAATCAATCCCGGACGCTGTGCTGAACGATCGGCAGCCGGTAGCGTATTCAGTGCTGACGTGTAATAGCCTTGCGCGCGTTCGGCCTGAAACGCCATCAATGCCTGAAACTCGGGCGTCTCACGGGCGTTCATGATATCGCTGGCGGGTACGTTGAATTGTTGTAACTCGTCTACTGGAATATAAATACGACCACGTCGTGCATCTTCACCCACATCGCGAATGATATTGGTGAGTTGCAGCGCGGTGCCAAGTTCGGTCGCATAGCGCAAGGTTTTGCGATCGCTAACGCCAAAAATTTCGGCCGATAGCAGACCGACCACACCGGCGACTCGGTAACAGTACAATGACAACGATTTGAAATCGGGGTACCGGCTGTGTTCGAGATCCATCGCCATACCATCGATGATCTCGTTGAAATACTCCAGTGGCAGACTAAAGCGATCCCGCACCGCCTTGAGGGCGATCATGACCGGGTGCGTTGGTTGACCACTTTCGAGCATTGCAACTTCCTGGCGCCACCAGCTCAGCTTGGCTACGGCCACTGCCGGATCCTCGCACTCGTCCACGACATCATCGACTTCACGACAAAAGGCATAGAGCGCGTGAATCGCTTGGCGTTTTTCAGTGGGCAGGAACAGAAAGGCGTAATAAAACGACGTGCCGCTCTCGGCAACCTTCTGCTGGCAGTAATCATGAACATTCATGACGGGTATTGTACTAGCCCGTGAGCAACAGTCGCAGCCAGTCGATGCCGTTGAGCCTGGGGCGATGATCGTAAACGTTACCCCGAACGGCACTGATCTTCTGCAGAATCCTCCGACCGCCGGCAATGGTCAGGCGAAGCTCCTGACCGATGCGCCAGGATTGACCCCCCAGTACTCTAGGAAGCGCATGCCCCTGATCGAACAGCGTCCGAACCCGTGCTGTCTGAAATGCCATAAATTCGGCCCAGCGTTGCGGGTGCCGACGTACGCAAACACCCGTGAGAATATCGTTGTCCGTGTAACCCCACTGCCTGAGTTCGGCCTGCGGTAGATAGATGCGGCCAGAATCCCCCTTGTGTGCATCGATCGCAATATCCTGCCAGTGGTTGGTGAGCTGGAGTGCGGTACAGATGGCGTCAGACATGGCACGATTTGCGGGCGTATCAGCGGCAAAGAGATGCAGCATCAGATGCCCAACCGGATTGGCGGAACGGGCGCAGTAATCGAGCAGATCCGCGTAGGTCTCATAGCGCGACTGACGGACATCCTGCATGAAGGCCGAGAGGAGGGCATGGCAGGGTGCCAATGGTATGCCGGTGCGGCGGTGTGCCTCACGTAGCGGCTGAAAAATGGGCGCAAGTGCATCAGAGACCGGCCGATCGGTCGCTATCGCCTCTAATGCGGTTTCGAAGGCCTGTAGGCGATCAAGTCGCATCGCAGGGCTCATTGTACCCTCGTCTGCAATATCGTCGGCGGCGCGGGCGAATCGGTAGATCGCTGCGACGGGGGCCCGAAGCCGATGCGGCAAGAGTAGCGAGGCTACGGGAAAGTTCTCATAGTGACTCAGGTCGGCTACTGTGGGAGAAAATGTGGGAGAGTCGGGCATAGCGGCAGTATATCTGGCCGTGCAAACCGTGCGAATCTGCTAGAATCGCGGCTTGCAAGCTGCTTGCCCAGGTGGCGAAATTGGTAGACGCACCAGATTTAGGTTCTGGCGCCGTAAGGTGTGGAGGTTCGAGTCCTCTCCTGGGCACCATCCAAGAATAAAAAACACAGGCAGCCGACGACTCGCTATCCCTAAGTCAAGGAATGGTCGCCGCGAAAATAATGTTGCGCTGCACCAAATTTCGGTTATAATGACTCCCATCACCCAATTATTTCAATGGAGATCATCATGGCCAAGACCCCAAGTATCCCGAATGTCGAAGAACTTGCTGCTGCTAACGCGGCCGCTATCAACAACCTAGAAGCTGTTGCCCACACGGCGCTTGAAGCGATCGAAGGTCTGGCTGCCCTGAATTTGAATTTTGCCCGTCAGACGCTGGAAAAGGGTACGAAGCAAGCCACGGCGGCTCTGAAGCTGAAGACCCCGCAAGAAGCCGCTGCCTTTGGTGCGGAATCGGTTCAGCCGGGTGTTGAGTCGGTGGTTGCCTATAGCCGCTCGGTGTATGACATCGCCAACGGTGCTGCTGCCGAAATCAACGGCATGCTGAAGAAGCAATTCGACGATATGGCTAAGAAGATCCAAGCTGCTGCTGTGTCAGGTGCGCAACAAGCCCCGTTTGGCTCGGATGTTGCTCTGGCTGCTGTGAAGCAAGCGATCGATGCTGGTAACGCCGCCTACGCTGATCTGAGCAAGAAGGTTCAGGAAGCCGCAGCAATCGCTCAAGCCAACGTTGCGAAGGCAACCGACGCTGCGGTGAAGGCAACGAAGCGTAAGTAATCGCATCTCTGTACGTTTCTACCCAAGGGATTTGGTAGAAACATAAAAGCCGCTTCCCAAGGGCGGCTTTTGGATGGCCCGGCATTGCCGGGCTTTCTTTTGTGTGCGGCGTCTGTCTGGACATTCATTACCGGCAAATCCTCAGCCTATAATGGTATGGTAACCTTTATTGAGACGCACTCATGCTCATTGCCAAGATCTATGTTGCCATCGGTGTCATTTTTGCCCTATGGCTGGTCGTTATGGCTGGATATCAACTGGATAAATTTGATAGGCGGCATCTCAATAAGGGATACGCAGCAGCTATTCTGTTATTGATTGTGGCAGCCTGGCCGTTGGCAATCATTCACCGACCAAAAGCACTTTTTTCTGTCAGAGCGTTGGCGCCGGTCGATTACCGGTCAGCGGCGTTTATGCGTGAACGCTTCAAGCTCTCCCAGGCATTGCCGCATTGTTCTTCGTGCGTCTGTTTTTCACCAACCATCGGTGGCGTCAAAGTGGCTAATCACTGTTTTACGCCAGCAGATATTGAGGCTACGGCAGCAAAGCAGATAAAACGTTACTGGTCCTCGCCTGAAGAAGAGACGGAGATTATTCGTTGGGTTCGTACAGCCGATTTGAGCGATGCTGCGCCGGTAGATGTGCCCTGGGTCTGGACCGGATTTATCTTTCTTGCGGATGAAATGCTCAGGCAGGGTCTGGGGAAAACACATTGCATCCAATGTGACCAAACGTACTCGGCAACGGCGCTCACTGCCGAGGACACGAAGCGCTCTGGGGTGTCCGGTCAAAAGTGCCTGCGCTGCCCGGCGGGCCACACGGTTTTGGCATTCCAAAACAAGAAAACGCCATCGTGACTTTAGCCCTGACCCAGAATCCTTTTGATGACGGCGAGGTCTTTTAAGTACTCGGCATTGTCGAGGCGGCCCTCGGTCTGCGAAAAGTGATCCAGAAGGCTCACCATGGAATCGTGGAACTGCGTGTTGGCCTGGACGGCAGACGTGATCTTATTGTAGAAGCAATCGAGAGATTCATGGTGCCCCTGTTTCTCAGCTTCGTGAACATAATCGACCAGGGTTCTTAATGCGGTAACTTCGCCCGCGTTTTTCGAGGACTGGGCACTGACACGATTGTCATCGATGGTCGTCGAGAACCTGATCGCATTCGCAAACAAAGCATCAACAAGCGCATTGACTTCCTGTGCACTATGTTGCTCCGACTCCATAACCAACAACCAGGCGTTGCGATGAGCCTCCATCATGAAAGGGGCTGCTTTTTTTGCGATAGGTTCACTCATGAATCACGGATTGAAGGTTGGGGGCCTTAGGGTGAAGGCCATTGAGTTAGGACGCAGATTTCTGTTACTTGAGGCGGACACTCAATATACATGACTGATCAGGTATGTAGGTAGACCTGATCCGCCAGGCGTTTGGCGTCTTCGAGGAGTACGGGTGCGTTTTCCAACCCCGCTAAAAACCGCTCAGGGATGCCTGAAAGACCGGTTTGGGCTCCGGCCAGGGCGCCGGTCAAAATGGCCCGAGCCTGATTTTGGCCGCCGCCGTTAACGGCGTTGAGGACCGCCAACTCAAAGTTGTCTGCAAAGCGTGCCGCGAGGTAGTAGGCTGCAGGGAACTGGTGATAGACCGCGCAAGGCATGCCATAGACCAGGGACACTTTCCACGCCGGATTGATATCGATGTCCGGATCGATGGCTGCGGCGGCAACATTCGATGGTGTCAAGAGCGCATCGGGCGAAGGGAAATTTCCAGATCTGAACGTTTCCTTCTGGCCGGTTTTGGGCGCCTGAAGATTCTCAGCGGTGACGGCATGAAAAGGGAGTTGACCGTTCTTGACACGCGCCATGAGCTTGCTGGACAAAGCCGTATCCAATTTGTGCCCTTCGATGAGCATGCCCAGTACTGCCCCGTAAGCTACTGTCATGGCGACGACGGTGCCATCATTTTGGATCAAGAGCGTGTTTCGCATCACTGCCGATACCAGTGCCGTTGGCGTGAGGGCATACCGGACCGCAATTGCCAGCGTGCGTTCCGCCGCTTCGGTGGTATCGGCGTTGCCAGCGACCTCCCCCCAGGGCAGGCCCGCTTTGACCCGTAATTGCCAGGCCGCACGAATCGATTGGCTCGTGTAACCGCCCGGGCCGCTCATCGGCGTGCCATCAATAAGCGGAAAGAAGTCCTCGTCCATCCGTCGGCAAAAATCGGTTTCATCATAGTCGCCCGCGTCAACCAGTGAGCGTAGGGTCAGTGCCAGTAACAGCCCCGCTTGTGAGGATTGACCCGCATGCATACCCGCGTGATACCAACCCGGTTTGGGCGTTGTGTAATCGCTAATCCACGGCCCATAATTGGCGTGGAGCTCGTTCAGGTCGTAGTACCAGTGCGGCCCCAGTGCCAATGCATCGCCGATGAATGCCCCCATGATCGCGCCGACCACACGATCTTGTAATTGCCGTTCAGTCATTCAAACAACGCCCTGGGCTAACATCGCGTCGGCCACCTTGACGAACCCAGCGATGTTTGCGCCATCCACATAGCTCACCGATCCATCGGGGCGGGTTCCATAGTGCAGGCACGACTGGTGGATACCTCTCATGATTTCGTGCAGTCTCAGGTCGACCTCATCACTCGGCCATGAGAGCCGCATTGCATTCTGGCTCATCTCCAGGCCTGAGGTGGCAACGCCTCCGGCATTACAGGCTTTGCCCGGGGCATAGAGCACGCTTGCCTGTTCAAAAAGTTTGATCGCGTTTGCTGTACAGGGCATATTGGCACCCTCAGCGACGCACTGTAATCCGTTCTTGATCAACAGACGGGCATCCATCTCATCCAGCTCGTTTTGGGTCGCGCAGGGCATGATGACATCTACGGGTATCTGCCACGGTTTGGTGCCTGCGATGAATTGCGACCCTGTGACTTCTGCAAAATCACTGACGCGCCCATAGTCACGGTTTTTGATTTCCATCAGCCGATTTAGTTTTTCAGGCGTAAACCCAGAGGCATCAAAAACGGTACCGCCCGAGTCAGAGACCGTGAGCACTTTTGCCCCAAGGCTCATGGCTTTTTCGACGGCATGTTGCGCCACGTTGCCGGAGCCGGAGACAGCAACCCGCATGCCCGCCAGTGTTTTACCCGCATGATTCAGCATTTCTTCGGCAAAGTAGACCGTGCCAAAACCGGTGGCTTCAGGACGAATCAGCGAACCCCCAAACGATAATCCCTTGCCGGTAAAAACACAGTCCGCCTTATTGGCCAGTTTCTTCATCATGCCCGCCATGTAACCGATCTCTCGGCTACCGACACCGATATCGCCTGCGGGGACATCCGTATCCGAACCAATGTGACGATACAGCTCAGTCATGAATGCCTGACAAAAGCGCATCACCTCGGCATCACTACACCCTTTGGGGTCAAAATCAGCGCCGCCTTTGCCACCGCCCATGGGTAAGGTGGTCAGTGCGTTCTTGAACGTTTGTTCAAAGGCGAGAAACTTCAGTATCGACAGATTCACCGAAGGATGAAACCGGATACCGCCCTTGTAAGGCCCAATAGCCGAGCTGTGCTGAATTCGGTAACCACGATTGACGCGCACTGCACCTCGGTCATCGACCCAGGAAACGCGAAAAATGATGATTCGCTCCGGTTCAATCAGACGCTCTAGCAAACCGTGTTCGGTATATTGGGGGTGCGTCGCAATAAATGGCCAAAGACTCTCCATGACCTCAGCGACCGCTTGCAGATACTCCGGCTGTTCCGGATTGTGGCGCTTGATGTTTGCAATGAAACCGTCGAAATCCCGGTGCTTCATATTTCATTTCCTCGCCAATAACTTCTTCCATTGTGCACCGTTCTAGTCAGAATTGGGAGGCTGAGTTTTTAGAGCGTCTGCACCGCGGGCAATCGTGGTTTGAGTTGTGACATTGAGCGGCATGGCCATGAAAAAGGCGCCCGAAGGCGCCTGGGTGTGTCTTTAGGGTCGATTAGTTAGCCGGATTCGTGGTCGCCGACTTTTTACCCGCCTGATAGCCAGAGTTATATTCCGCCTGTTTTGATTTTTCGTATTGGTCGTAAACGTAACCACCGGCGGCACCAACCACGGCACCCCCCAGCGCACCCCAGATTGGGTTGGCACCAGCGATGGCCACAATACCCGCACCGGCGGCTGCGCCAATGGCACCGCCCGAGAGAGTCCGTTGTTGCGTATCACTCATGCCGGAACATCCGGTTAGCGCGAGGGCGGCAACCGGAACCATTAGTAACGATTTTTTCATCATCTTGACTTCTCCTGGTGGGGCCGATTACTTAGCGGCCTTGCCGCAGGGAAAACGCTCACCGAGGAAACGCAGAATGCTGTCGGCGGCAGGATCCTTGGCGTATTTCGGGTGGGCATTGGCCCATTCCACGTACTTTTGGATGACTTCTTTGCGCGGCGGTGCAGGTTGTTTCACACAAACGAACTTGGGTGATTTGCGATGCTGGCTAAAAACCAGATAGGTGTCATACACCGCTTGACCGTAGATTTCGCAAGTTGTAAATGTTTCGCTGTTGCTCGACGCGCAGTAGCTCACCAGTTCTTCGGTGCTCAATGCTTTGTTAGCGTGTGCGCCTGAGGCAAAGCCAAGGGTGAGGGCTGCGACGGCAGCGGTCAGAATCGTTTTTTTCATGAGAGATTTTCCTTGTGTCTTAATAAGTTGAATCAAGTTCGAATCGATGTGGGGTTAGCGACGGCCACCACCGCCAAAGTGGCTGCCACCGCCGCCACCGCCGCCACCGCCAAAGTGACTGCCGCCACCACCGCCGAAATGATCGCCGCCGCCAAAGCTGGAGGTACGGCCACCACCAAAGCCACCGGGGTCACGGCTACCACCACCGGAACGTTCGCCGCCACCACCTCGCTCACCGCCGCCACCGGAGCGTTCACCACCCCCAAAGCTGCCGCCGCCGGAGCGACTACCGCCCCCACTCAAACCACCGTGATTCAGGCTTTGACGCAGATTGTCACGTTCGGCGTCACGGCTACCACCGCCGCCCAGGTTGCCGCCACCGCCGGAGCGTTCACCACCGCCAAAGCTGCCCCCGCCGCTGCGAGCGCCGCCGCTCAGGTTGTTGGCACGGCGTTGTGAGTCTGCCGACCAATTGCTGGTACCACTTCGGCTACCGCCGGACCAATTGTTATTGGTGTTGCGGTTGAAGTTGTTGAAGTTATTGTTGTTGACGGTGAGCGAATTGCCGCCACCCCAACCACCACCCCAGCCACCGCCACCCCAGTGGCAACCACCCCACAGTGCTGCGCCCACGGCCATGCCGATGCCAAAGGAGAGGAGTGCCGTACCCGCCACATAGCCTGGTGGGTAGTAGGCATAAGGCGGATAGGCCGGATAAGGCCAGCCACCATAAACGGTGGTCGGGTTGTAGGTCGGGACGTAAACCACCTGCGGATTGGCCGGTTGAATGACGATGGGCTGGCCATTGCCACCACTCACCGTCTGCTGAGACGTCGAGGTCAGCGCCCCGGACTGCTGCGCCTTGGCGCGCAGGGTTTGGATGGCATTCATCACATCGGATTGCTGGGCGAGAACCGAGTCACCGAGTTCCTGCGTCCAGCTGAGTTGTGACCCCATCATGCCGAGCACCGGCGGGAATGAAACCAGCGATTTGACGCTTGGATCCCAGTTTTGCTGCTGCAGTGCCTGGTTGAGTGCATTGCCCGACAGGCGACTGTTGGTGCGTTGCCAGTTATAGGCTTCCGCGACCTCTAGGGGGTAGGTAGACGCCATCAGCACCTGGGCGACGAGCGGATCTGGGTAGAGGGCAATTGGGGCAACTAGGGCGGCCAGTTGTTCCTGGCTCATTTTCTGGGGTTGCTGCTGTTGTGCATCCTGCGCGTAGGCTGCAGGAATCACGGCGGGAAATGCAAGGGCAGCGGAAATCAGGCCGACCAGTAGTCGTGACGGTAGGTTAACCGAACGATGCTTCTGCATAAAATCGCTCCAAGATGAAGTTTTTGCAGTTTAAACGATATTTGTGCCCGATATCTTGAAAATTGTCCGCAATGGGGTACAGTAATTACAGTCAGTTTTACTGAGGAGGTGGGTGATGGAATATCAGATTCTGCTGAAGAAAGACTCGGGTTCAGATTGGGCGGTCGCGGTATCGGGGCTAATGTCGACTGATGAGGTGCATCGTCATCTACGTGGCCTGCATGCCCAGCATCCGATGGGACGTGCTATGGCGGTTAACGTATTCGCTGGCAAACCGTATTTTGCTATTTAATAAGATCGCCGGCTTTGCGTGAAGCCGGATATTTGAGTCCTTCGAAGATTCAACAAACAATGAGCCTGAAATAGGCTCTTTTTTTTGCGGTGGTTTATGATTCGGCACGCTTTGTTGTTCATTGTTGCCTTGAGGTTCAAATGCGCTTTAAATTAATGACGTTACCGATGATCACCGCCCTCTTGTTGGCGGGTACCCCTATCTTTGCGGCAGATAATGCCCCTGCCGAAGCGGGTGATCATAAGCTGACCGCTGCCGAGGTGGCAAAACAGCGTAAGGCCATTCTGGATATGCGCGACGCCACGTTAAAGCGTTTGTACAAGGCCAAACCAGCAACACGCAATGAGATCGCTAAGGCAGAAGGGTATGCTGTTTTTGATTCTAATCAGGCCAACGTCATCTTGCTGGTTGCGGGCACCGGCTCTGGCGTCCTGGTGGATAACGCAACTGGCCAGCCCACATTTATGAAAATGCATCGTCTGGGTACGGGACCCGGGATTGGCTTCAAGAAGTACAAGCAGATTCTCGTCTTTAAGAGCCGTAAGGTACTGGATACGTTCAAAACGGTTGGTGCCGATGTCACGGCCAGCGGCGATGCGACCTTTAAGGTGTCGGCGCACGGGGATGGCAAGGTGATGGATACGGCCGTCTCGTTTGATCCGATGATCTCGGTCTACCAGGTCACGGATAAGGGGATCTTGTTACAGGCCAACTGGGGCGGCATGGCCTATTTGCCTAATTCGGATCTGAACGACACCAAAGATACCAAAGATACGATTAAGCCCAACGAGGCAGGGAAGTAAGCTGCCGGCACACCTTAACGGCTAGCGTCACAGCTTGGGGCCTTTTGCCCCAAGCTGCTTTCGGTTTTATGTTTGGTCTGATTGCGCCAGTTTTTCCTTGATGTCGGCCTGAACCGACAGGACGGCGCTTCGCAAGTCATAGTAGGCGGGTCGAATTCCGCTGGGTACCCAAAGTCGCCAGACGCGATGTTTAAGATGCGCGATCTGTCCGAGAAGTTCTCCAAGCGCATCTGCCTGTTGTGCCTCGAGTGTTTGCACTTCAATACGGCGCAGCATGCTATAGCATTCCTCAATACTTAATTCGGCATGCGTTTTACGGTAGCTCGGAATAAAACCAATCAGCGGGATGAGAATTGCGCCAACCGCTAGAACATAAAACCAGATTTCATCAAAGAGACTTGCCAGCCAGTAGGGTGTGTAACCCCAGAGAAAAGGCGTCCCTTCCTTATAAAAACGTTGAGCAACATCACTCTCGGGAACAGTTTGGTCGGTATAGGCTGGGAATCGTATCTCGCCGTTAAAGAGCGCCAAGCGGTGCGCGTCAATCTCGCGCGCTGCTTCAAGAAATAACAGCTGGTGCGCTGGGTGAAGGTTATTGGTTGTCAGGATTGAGACGGATGTTGCCACCATATTCACATCAAACTTGGGCGAGACCGGATTGAACTCCATGGATCCCTTGGGTAGGACGATGGGATGTAAATAGCGCCGTCTTTTGCTGTAGGCATCCGATAACTGAAAATCGAAGGTATGAATTCCTGGGGTATCTAAGAGTTGCCGCAGGTTTTTAGATTCTATGCCTGCTACCAGAAACATGGCGTCTATTTTTCCTTTACTCAGCGCATCGATGCTGTCTTTAGTTGAGAGCCCAAAAAAATTGCTGGCGTCTGAATCGATACGGTGTAACTGCAGGATCGTCTCAGCCAATGTGCGGGTCCCGCTCCCCTGGACATTGATGGATACACGACGCTGATTGAGGAACTCGTTGAGACTCTCCGATTGACTTAACTCGGAGCCACGGTAAAAAAGCCACAATGGTTGATAGGCGATAGAGCCGAGCGAGCGAATTTTTTCATCAGGATCGTCTATTTTCAGCCCGCCTTGGGAAAAAGCCACATCGACTTCGCCACGATTCAGTCGTTGATTGTTTTCGAGTGCGCCAGCGGTTTGAATCAATTCAAGCTCGATGCCCTCGCGTTTGAAAAAAGCCTGATACTGCTCACCGATCACCTGAAACGTTGAGTTGGGTTGGCCGGTAGCCATGCGTATTTTGGAAGGGGGAATGGGTCTTACGATATAGGCTAGTATTATCAAAGCGATAATGCCGGGCAAAATGTAATACCAGTTGTTAGTCAGGAAAGACCATAAAGCAAGCAACTCTTCCACGAAGATTTCGCGATAGTTTTTACTGGCTCTTGGGGGGATTTGGGGCCTTTTCATGGATGTTGTCTAGTGAGTATTAGAGACGGCTCGTGGCTTGTTGCCAATGATTTCGGCATACCCCAGTGCACCAATTTTTGGGTAGAATTCAATCGCCAAGGCGCTACGGATATTGATGAGGAATGTGAATCGATCAAGCCCGGAAATAGGAATCTGCCCCGGCTCCTCGCGACCAACGAGAATGCTGAGCGCTTTATGTCCGGCGAATGCGCCGGCATGCAGATAGGGGCTCACAAGCCCTAGCACCAGACCATTCTGGCGAATTGGTGCCTCAGTGGCTGACATAGATGGAATCCGGGCACGGGTTAAACGCTCGCTGATCAGATCAGCATGGCGGATCAGAAAAGAATCAGAGGGAACATAAACGATGTCAGGTCGTGACGCTGAAACACCTTCTAGTGTTTGCGTCAATTGCGCCATGGTGGGCGCTGACGAGCTTTCTCCCACTGAAAATCGCTGAACCGAAAAGTTGAACTCGGGTGCGGCTTGCTCGAGTGCATTGACGGATAAAACGGCATTTTTTTCATTCGCACTGTAGATGACGGCCATTGTCTTGATAGATATGGCTGATCGCAATGCCGAAAGCTGGCTACGAATCGGCACCAGATGCGTGACTCCGGTGACATTGCGTCCGCTTCCAGACATGTTGCGCGTGATTCCCGAACCAACAGGATCGGCCACGATATTGAAAACAACCGGAATGTCGGTAATGACACCCTTGGTTGTGTCTGCACGCCCAACGAGTGCAATGGTCGCTGAGGTTCCGAAGGCATAAATCAGATCAGGCCGTAATGCCCGCATTTCCTCTACGATCGCTGGCAGCCGCTTGGGATCTTCTGCGGCATCGCGAACGATGTACTCAGCGCGAACGCCGTTTTGTGACAAATATTGGCGGAATCCGCGTTCTGCATCGGTTTCTCCCCGATAGAGCACCATACCAATACGGTAAGTCTTGTCTTCAACGGCAAGGGCGTCCTCCATAAAGACGGACAACAATACCCACCCGATCAGGAATACGCGGCCCATCATTGTTTGGACACCAATTTTTTATGATTCAGTGTCCAGAAGCCCAGAATCACCGTTGCCGCCCCAATCAGGAGTGACAACCAGATGAAGGCATCCGTCAGCCCGAAGAGCGTGATGAATAGTCCCGCAATCAAGGGGCCGAGAATATTACCCACGCGTTCCATCAAACGAAAAATCCCGACAACCTGACCAAGGCCGAGTTCATTACAAAGTGTCTGGTTGGTCTCGGTAATGAATGTTAATTGCGATGGAACCGAAATGGCGTGCGCCAAACCAAGAAGGGCGATACTGGTCATGACGCCAAAAAGGGTCGGGCTCCATGCCAGCTGAGCGATGGCGAGCGCCCCAAGAACCCCGCCCGCCAGTACCAGCAGCAGTCGCGACTTCAGGCGCTCGGCATATTGTGCCACCACTGGCGACAGACAGATAATCATGAGGCCATAGAGCATAAGCGCTCGCCCTGTTGTTGACTTGCTGACCTCCAGGCTGCTTAGAAAGAGTGGGGCGGAAAAATACAAAAAGCCGGTGAGCGCCACCTTGGATGGAATCGCTGAAAAAAATGTCACCATCAGGAATGCACGGTCACGACACACTGCACGAATAGAGGCCAGTGTTAATTTCGGTCGTGCTTGACCGCCACCGCCGACAATAAACCTTGCGACAAATAAGGCTGCGCCTAATGACAATAGAGCCGATAGCATGAAAATTATTGGCATGCTGATGTGATCTGCCAGAATTCCGCCGATGGCGGCGCCCGAGAGCGATCCGGCAAAAAATGTTGCCACAAACGTCGCCATTCCCCGGTTGCGGTTGCTGTTGTCTGTATGGTCCGTGACGAAGCCCTGCACCGTGATAAAAACAATCCCGTAGCCGATCGCCGTCATTGAACGCCAGAGCAACAGGTCAAACAAAGAGTAGGCAAACGCTGTTAGAACCAGGCCGATGGATGTTAGTAATGCGCCAAAGATGAACGCCCGTCGCCGCCCAACGGTATCTGACCACACGCCGCCCCCGGGGAGCGATAGCGCCCAAATGAACATAAAGAGCGATATGGGTAGGCCAACCACAAACTCACGAGACAGCCCCAGATCCGGGATTTGCATCTGCCCGACGTAGACCGGGAAGAAACTTAAGGATAAGGATTCGGAGAAAATGAGGAGAAAGAAGGGCCACCGAATGAACTCAATCCGTTGTGTCGGACCGGAGAAGTTGTAGCTGACAATGAAAACGATGAGCTCAACAGCAATGATGACTGACACAATTATCACGGTGAGCACGTCCAGTCTTAGCTCTTCGGATTTTTTTTGTGCAAATGCACCGTCGATCAGAATTTTTAATTCACCCAGAGTTCGATTGTCATGACGCAAGGGGTATTGGGTAATAATAGTGTCAGGACGTTCTGACGCCAGCAAATACCCTGAAGATTGGTACGGGGCTCCTTGGGAGGGGAACAAGGCGATACCATAAATCTCAGGGTTGGCTTGACGAATGCTGTCAAAGAACTCGTCCATGCCCTGTAATTTGTTGAAAGGAATGCCGATATCCAGTGCCGTGCCAATGGATTTTTCAATAGATGCAGCCACCGTATCGACTTTGCTCGAAACTGCGGGGGCGATGGATTGCTCGAACTGACGAAAACTCAGTGTCGACATCAGAAGCGCACAGCCAAGCAGCACCACAAATGCCAGCAGCGTTAAACGTAGGTTAAGCCGCATGCGAATCCTGACCAGTCGTATGGATGACCCCTTTTCTAAAGACCATCACGGCGCCCAATACAAGGGCCAGAGTGGCAGCTAAGGCACTCCAAGCGAAATCTTTAAAAATTCCCTCGCGAACCGTTTTACGTGCAGCTAACTGATTCGTTCCATCGTAAGCCACAATTAACCAGCCGGACTGGCTGCCAAAGGCATTGACCAGCGGGACGCCTACTGCGAAACGATCTGTCGCCAGCGACCGTAACACCACCTTTTGTTGTCGTTCAATAGGCCAGCTATTGATGTTGTTCCAGTGATTGGCATCGGTTGAGGTGCTGGCAATAGCGATGCCGTCATTGTTCAGAATGGTCAGGTTCTGCAAACCGTCTGATCTTCCTGACTGTAACCCGTTCTGCAAGATTTCGCCGAGGTTTGACATTTCATCAAGCGATAAACCCAATTCCAGAACACTACTCACGGCACGAATGACTTCTCCCGAACTAACCAGGATTCTTGATTGTGCAAGTTGGCGCTGTGTTTTATCGAAATTCGAATAATTCAGATAGGCCATGAGCATCAGCGATACCATGACGACCGCGAGCATCTGCAACGCAACACGAATTGCGAGACCGTAAGGCAATAAAAGAGCGATGACTCTGCGCATAATGAACTTGAATTCGGGGTGAAATGTTCCTGCTAGGGGCTTGGTTCCCTGATTTAGGGCAGTTTAGAATCCAGTTCAGTGGGGATGTAGCCGCAGAAGTCGCGAACAATGCTAAAAACGGAATGATACAAGATTCGGCAAAATCGCATGTGTTTGTTTCCGATGCGGGCGCGTCTACTTTCCTGAAATGCTGGTGAGCTGATTTGTCTTATACTCGCGTCGTGAACAATCCCCGCCCCCCTCTTAATTTAAAAACACTGCCAAGCTGGTCGCTCATTGCACTGGTTTGGTTGATCTCTAAGCTACCGTTACGCGTGATTCGCGTTATTGGGGCTCTCTTTGGTGTCATCCTCTGGGCCTTGGCGCGGCAGCGGCGATTTGTTGCTTTAACCAATCTGCGCCTGTGCTTTCCGGAGTTACCCGACAGCGCGCGCAAGCGGCTCGTACTCAAGCACTGTATTCGTTTCGCCCAGGCAGTACTCGATCGATCGTTAATGTGGTTTGCGTCTGAAGCCCGTATTCGTCGCATCGTGCGTCAACACCATGAAGAACGTCTGTATAGCGACGATGGCCGGCCGACATTGGTGCTGGCGCCGCATTTTGTGGGGCTCGATGCCACCGGAACGCGCGCCTCAATGATGGGCTCGTGGATCAGCATGTATGCGAAACAGAAGAACCCGGTGCTGAACTACATGCTGTTGCATGGGCGCGGGCGCTTCACCAACCCGGTCCTGGTATCGCGCCAGGATGGGTTATTGAAAGTTGTGAAGGCCATGAAGCGCGGCATCCCGTTTTATTACTTGCCAGATCAGGATTTTGGTCCCAAGGATGCCGTATTTGCGCCATTCTTTGGTTTTCCGGCGGCAACCGTGACGGGCGTGTCGCGCCTGGCGCAGTTGACCAATGCGCGCGTGATCGCGATCGTTTCAAAAATGGTGCCGGATGGTTACGAGTCGTATTACACCGAAGCCTGGGAGCACTTTCCCGGCGCTTCGGTCGAAGAAGATACGGTGCGTATGAACCGCTTTATCGAATCGTGGGTCCTGCAGATGCCAGATCAATACTTCTGGTTGCATAAGCGCTTCAAGACCCGGCCCGAAGGTGAGCCCAGCGTCTATGGCAAACACCATCGCTAGCTAATTCTATTAATATGTTGCAACCCTTGGACTCGGAGGTGGCGCTGATGAAATGTTGGGTTACACGCTGGACTGAACTGGTTGCCGTCACGCTGTTGACACTGTGCCTCCTTTCGAGTGGGTGCACCACGCTAGAGCGTAAGGACGCGGTCCCCCCTGAGCTTCACGGCCAGGAAGAAATCGAGGGCATGCCCGGTGTCCGTTACAAGATCTACACCAAGTCGGGCATCGAGGCCATGATCAGTGATATCCGACAGGGGATGAAAGATCCCGGCGCCTATATCAACCCGAAACAAGCGAACTATCTGGCGCTTTCTGGTGGGGGGGACAATGGCGCTTTCGGGGCGGGGCTTTTGGCCGGTTGGACAGAACGCGGGGATCGCCCTACGTTTAATCTGGTGACCGGGGTGAGTACCGGCGCCATGATTGCGCCTTTTGCGTTCCTTGGGCCGGACTACGACTACGTCCTGAGGCGGACATTTACTGAAGTTGATCCAAAAGACGTGTTCATTGAGTTGGGTTTGACTGGGGCACTCTTTGGTGACGCTTTCGCCGATACCTCACCGCTGTACAAACTCATTTCAGAATACGTCACAGCCGAACTCCTCGAGAAAATCAGCTACGAATATGAATACCGTGATCGCTGGCTATTAGTGGCGACCACGAATCTGGATTCTGGTGTGCCGGTGATATGGAACATGGGTAAGCTGGCCAGCGTTGGCACCCCAGCGTCGTTACAACTGTTCCGAAAAATTCTGCTCGCATCGGCGGCGATTCCCGGGGCGTTTCCGCCGGTCATGATCGACGTGACGGTGAACGGTAAGCACTACCAGGAAATGCATGTCGATGGCGGTGCAACGGCGGAGTTATTTGTCTATCCAGCGGCTTTGGGCGCGATGTCTCTCCGCGAGGGTGTGGTTACCCGGTATAAGAACCGTCAGGCCTACATCATCCGCAATGCCCGTCTGGACTCAGAGTGGCGCCAGATCGAGCGCAATACGCTCAGTATCATGGGGCGTGCGGTCGATCAGCTCATTCAGTCACAGGGCATGGGTGATCTCTATCGCACTTACCTGATTTCTAAGCGGGATCGCGTGGGCTTCAATCTGGCTTACATTGGCCCGGATTTCAAGCACCCCCATAAGCAGGAATTTGACCGGGAGTATATGACGGCACTGTTTAACTATGCCAAAGCCCTGAGCATTGCTGGCTATCCGTGGGCACATTCGCCACCGGGATACGATCTCCCGGTGAATGATGCAGTCAACCGGCAGGCCGCCGTTGAACAGCAGCTCCTTAAAAACGACAAGACGGTAACGCCTTAAAGAAAAAGCCCCTGGCCTGACAAGGCACAGGGGCAAACCGGGTTTGAGAGCGTTGGGGTTGCCCGGGTAGAACTCTTAGCTGCGGTTGCCGAGTTACTGCGTTTGCTGGATGCCCGCCAGTACCCAGCCGCCCTGGCCGCTTATTGGCTTGGTGAGGTGCCAGACCTCATCGATAGGAACCGGGGCGGCGTTGGCTTCTTCGCGCAGCATGCCCGTGAAACGCACGCTCACGATATGGCGATAACTGTCTTGGGCAATGTCCAGGATTTCGGCATTCAGAGACACAATGTCCGTCTTTTGCGGCAGACCATTGCGTTGATCCAGATCCATGCGTATTTCGGCGAACATCTCCGGCGAAGTGAATTCGCGGATATCCGCCAGATCGCCGGCATCATGTGCGGCCTGTAGACGAATGAACCCAACCTTGGCGTTGCGAATGAATCCATCAACGTCAAACCCTGGCGGTGCCTGGACGCCGGATGTTGAGCCATTTGTCTGGTTGGCCTGATACTGCGCGTTTTCGGTGTAGGTCGATGCGTTGTAGGGTGCGCCAGCACCTGCCATCTGGGTATGCTGGTTGGCGGCACGTTTACGCAGAAAGAATCCAATGACGGCCATCACGGCGAAAGCGATCAGCGCGATCATCATGATATTGGCGAGTTCTTCGCCAAAGCCCAGATAGCTAGCCAGTGCGGCCAGACCCAGTCCGGCGGCGAGACCAGCGATGGGCCCCATCCAAGAACGCTTGGGCTGTGCGGCTGCGGCGGTTGCACCTGCTGGTGCCTTGGCAGCGGCGGCGGCCGGTGCCGGGGCGGCGGTTTGAGGGGCAGTGGTGGCCGGTTTACTGATAGGGGCCATCTGGCGTTGCATCCCCATCGACTTGCCACCACCGATTCGGGCGGCTTCAGCGTTGCCGATGGCCATGGTTAGGCCGATGGCGAGCGCTGCGGCGAACAGGGCGATATTCTTTAAGGGTTTCATGACAGTCTCCTTCTTATAATCTGCTGGGTGGCTTGAGAATAGCGGAATTCGCGGGCTGTTGCTTAGGGGAAGCTTAAGGCGGCGCATATTTAATGTTGCACCCCGAGGGCGTTGTCGACGATTCTCTGGTGGGCTCCCTTCGGCTATAATCACCGGTTTTGCAAGTTCGAGGTCAGTGGTTGGCCTCGCGCCATATCTTTCAATTTAGGAACACATTCATGAGCACCACCGAAACCGTGCAGGAAACCAGCCCGCTCGAGCGGTCGATCGATCTGACCGTCTCCGCCAAGGAACTCGACACCGCAATGGACGTGCGTCTGGCCCGTATGGGTAAGACCCTGAAGATCGCCGGTTTCCGTCCGGGCAAAGTTCCGGCCAAGGTGGTTAAGCAGCAATATGGTCTGCAGGCGCGTGACGAGGCGCTCAACGAGATCGTCGGCCGTGCTTTTGGCGAGGCGATAACCCAGCAGAACCTCAAGGTGGCTGGTTACCCGCGAATTGAGCCCAAGGGGGATGAGACCGCTGAATCGCTCACCTTTGTGGCCACCTTCGAGTTGTTTCCGGAAATCACGCTAGCCGATGTGTCGGGTGCCGAGATCGAGCGCCCCGTGCATGACGTCACAGCTGCCGATGTGGAAAAGACGCTGGAGATTCTGCGCAAGCAACGCGTGGGGTATGAAAACGCTGATCGCGCCGCCCAGAAAGAAGACCGCGTTGTGATCGACTTCCTGGGTAAAAAGGACGGCGTGCCGTTCGCTGGCGGTGAAGCCAAGGATTACCCGATGGTGCTGGGCAAGGGCACCTTGCTGCCAGATTTTGAAGCCGCCATCGAAGGATCGACAGCTGGCACCAGCAAGACTTTTGATCTGACTTTCCCGGCGGATTATGGCAATGCCGACCTGGCGGGGCAGACCGTGCAGTTTGATCTGACCGTCAAGCAGGTACAGGGTCCGGTGATTCCCGAACTGACCGAAGAATTCGTCAAGGCCATGGGGGTTGAAAGCGGTCAGGCGGAAGACCTGAAGGCCGAAGTCGAAAAGAATCTGAAGGGCGAGGTAAAGAAGCGCATTCATCAGCGTCTGCGTGAAGCCGTGATGGAGAAGCTGGATGCCCTGAACCCGATCGCCGTGCCCAAGGCGCTGGTCGAGCAGGAAATCTACCGTCTCATGCAGGGGACCCGCGAAGACATGAAACAACGCGGCATGAAGGGGGATATCCCGCTGCAGCCCGAGTGGTTCCAGGAGCGTGCACTCCCCCGTGTGCGTATGGGTTTGATTCTGGCTGACCTGGTCGAAAAGGAAAAGCTGGCCGCGACCGACGCCCAGATCGACGCTCGCATTGCCGAAATCGCCGACACCTACCAGCATCCCGAAGAGGTGAAGGTCTGGTACAAGCAGGATCCGCAGCGCCTATCGAATATCGAGTCGGAAGTTCTGGAACAGAACGTGGTCGATTGGTTTCTGGCGCGCGCCAAGGTAACCGACAAGGCCGTTGATTTCGACGATATCATGGGCCAACAAGGCCTGTAATGGACCTAATCGACTGAATTTGGTCGATATTTAGGGGTTTTTTGCCGTAAAAAGCGGCCGGGTTTGCCCGGCCGTTGCTCTTTTTGCACGCCGCAGCATGAAAAAAGGGCGTTTTTACGGCATGATGTCACTCAATCTCTGTCATTTTGCTCAGGAGCACCCATGTTGACCCATCACGGCCTCGTTGAAACCCTCGCCAATGCCCATCCGGACCCGCAAGCCATCGGTTTGGTGCCCATGGTGGTGGAACAAAGTGGTCGCGGCGAGCGGGCTTTTGACATCTACTCCCGCCTGCTCAAAGAGCGTGTGGTCTTTCTGGTGGGCCCGGTCAATGACATGAGCGCCAATCTGGTGGTCGCCCAGTTACTGTTTCTGGAAGCCGAAAATCCGGATAAGGATATTCATCTCTACATCAACTCGCCGGGTGGCTCGGTCACGGCCGGTCTGTCGATTTACGACACCATGCAGTTCATCAAGCCCGATGTGTCGACCTTGTGTCTGGGTCAGGCAGCCTCGATGGGGGCGTTTCTGCTGACTGCGGGCGCCAAGGGCAAGCGTTTTTCGCTGCCTAACTCGCGGGTGATGATCCACCAACCGCTCGGTGGCTTCCAGGGTCAGGCTTCGGATATCGAGATTCATGCCAAAGAGATCCTGTCGTTACGTGCCAAGTTGAACACGATGCTGGCTGCGCATACCGGTCAGGATGTCGAACGCATCGAGCGCGACACAGATCGTGACAACTTTATGTCGGCTGATGAAGCGGTGACCTACGGTCTCATCGATAAAGTGTTGGGCACCCGCAGCGCGGTTGCCTAAGAATTCAAGAAGGACAACGCGATGACTAAAGATCAAGCGAAAACGCCCGGCAAAGAGGGTGATAAGCCGCTGTATTGTTCGTTCTGTGGCAAAAGCCAGCATGAGGTCAAGAAACTGATCGCTGGTCCGTCGGTGTTCATCTGTGACGAATGTATTGATCTGTGCGCCGACATCGTGCAGGACGAAGTCGAAGAAGAGGCCCGTGCCGCAAGGGCCGGCCTGCCAACGCCGCGCGAGATCCGCGAATCGCTGGACGAATATGTGATTGGTCAGGAAGCTGCCAAAAAGATTCTGGCTGTAGCCGTCTACAACCATTACAAACGGCTGCGCCTGCCAAATACCAAGGATGACGGCGTTGAGCTGTCCAAGTCCAACATCCTGCTCATCGGGCCGACGGGCTCAGGTAAAACACTGCTGGCGCAAACGCTGGCACGCCTGCTCGACGTACCGTTTGTGATGGCTGATGCGACCACCCTGACCGAGGCTGGCTATGTAGGCGAGGACGTCGAGAACATCATCCAGAAATTACTCCAGAAGTGTGACTACGATGTCGAGAAGGCCCGTCAGGGGATTGTCTACATCGACGAGATCGATAAGATCTCGCGCAAATCGGATAATCCCTCGATTACGCGCGATGTGTCGGGCGAGGGCGTACAACAAGCGTTGCTCAAACTGATTGAAGGCACGGTCGCGTCAGTGCCGCCACAGGGCGGTCGTAAACACCCCAATCAAGACTTTGTGCAGGTCGATACGACCAACATTCTCTTTATTTGTGGGGGCGCATTCGAGGGCATCGACAAGGTCATCCGTAACCGTACCGAAAAGACAGGTATTGGGTTTGGCGCGGAGGTGACAGGTAAGGAAGAAAAAGCCATCACCACGCTGCTCAAAGTTGTAGAGCCGGAGGATCTAATCAAGTATGGCCTCATTCCAGAATTGATAGGACGTCTGCCGGTGGTCGCGACACTTGAAGAGCTGGAAGAGGCGGCGCTGATTCGTATTCTGACCGAACCCAAGAATGCGCTGACCAAGCAGTACCAGAAGCTGTTCGATATGGAGGGCGTACAACTGGAATTTCGACCCGAGGCGTTGAAGGCGATTGCCCGTCGTGCGCTGGAGCGTAAGACAGGTGCGCGTGGCCTGCGTTCGATCGTTGAAGCCACATTGCTCGATACGATGTACGACCTGCCGGGAAGTACGGATATCGCCAAGGTGGTCGTGGAAGAGGCCGCCATTACTGGCGATAGCAAGCCGCTGTACGTGCTGCAGGAGGGCGCCCAGGCACAGGCCAGCTAAGCTGGCCTCTGGTGGCTGTCGAAATAAGTTGAAATTGCGCCGCATGCCCCCAACTGCCGTTCACTATCCCGCCATATCACTCATGGTGGGCACCCCGCAGAATCGTTTCAGGAAACACCCTAATGACCGATAAGATTGAAAACAACGATATTCCCGCTGACGAAGCGCAGGACGACGCGTCTGCCAGTGAGACCAAACCACTGGTGCTACAGCCAGGGGAAGTGGCGCGTTTACCGATGCTGCCGCTGCGTGATGTCGTCGTTTTTCCACAGATGGTGATTCCGCTGTTTGTGGGTCGCCCGAAATCGATCAAGGCACTTGAGCATGCGATGGAGGCCGATAAGGCCGTGGTGCTCCTTGCCCAGAAATCGGCCGCCGATGATGACCCCGGCCCGGACGCACTCTATGACGTCGGCTGCGTTGCCAGCATTCTGCAATTGCTCAAGCTCCCCGATGGCACCGTCAAGGTGCTAGTCGAAGGCACGCGCCGTGCGCGCATTGATGGCATTGACGCACAAGATGATCTCTACTTCGCGCGCCTCACCGCGCTGGAGAGTGACCATAACGAAGACAATGAAGTCGAAGCGATGCGTCGTGCACTGGTCGCGCAATTCGATCAGTACATCAAACTGAACAAAAAGATTCCACCAGAGATTCTCTCGTCGATCTCGGGTATCGAAGATACGGGTCGCCTATGCGACACCATTGCTGCGCACCTGCCACTCAAGCTGGAGCAGAAGCAGGAAGTTCTGGAACTACTCAACGTTCGTGAGCGTACCGAGCGCCTGCTCAGTCAACTCGAATCTGAAATCGATATCCTGCAGGTCGAAAAGCGCATTCGTGGTCGCGTCAAGCGTCAGATGGAAAAATCGCAGCGCGAGTATTACCTGAACGAACAGGTGAAGGCGATCCAGAAGGAACTGGGTGAGGGCGAAGAGGGTGCCGATCTCGAAGAACTTGAGAAGAAGATCAAGGCCGCCGGGATGAGCAAGGAAGCGCTCAAGAAAGCCGAGTCCGAACTGAAGAAGCTTAAGCTGATGTCGCCGATGTCGGCTGAAGCCACGGTCGTGCGTAACTATATCGACACCCTGGTCGGTCTGCCGTGGAAGAAGAAGACCCGCGTCAGCAAAGATCTGGCCAATGCCGAGAAGATCCTGAACCAGGATCATTTCGGTCTGGAGCGCGTTAAAGATCGCATCATCGAATATCTCGCCGTGCAACAGCGCGTCGACAAGGTCAAAGCGCCGATTCTGTGTCTGGTGGGCCCGCCGGGTGTCGGTAAAACCTCGCTGGGGCAGTCGATCGCCAAAGCTACGAATCGCAAGTTCGTGCGCATGGCGCTGGGCGGCGTGCGCGATGAAGCCGAAATCCGTGGTCACCGTCGGACTTACATTGGCTCGATGCCAGGCAAGATTCTGACCAGTCTGACTAAGACCGGTGTGCGCAACCCGCTCTTCCTGCTCGATGAAGTCGACAAGATGGGGCAGGACTTCCGGGGTGATCCTTCATCGGCACTGCTTGAAGTGCTGGATCCGGAACAGAACCACACCTTCCAGGATCATTACGTCGAAGTCGATTTCGATCTGTCGGATGTGATGTTCGTGGCCACCGCCAACAGCCTCAATTTGCCGGGGCCGCTGCTCGACCGTATGGAGATTATTCGCCTCTCGGGGTATACCGAAGACGAAAAGGTCAGCATCGCCATGCGCTACCTGCTGCCCAAGCAGATCAAGAATAATGGCCTCAAAACCAGCGAAATTTCGGTCAGCGAACCAGCCATTCGCGACATCGTGCGTTACTACACACGTGAGGCCGGTGTGCGTTCGCTCGAACGTGAACTTTCCAAGATTTGCCGCAAGGTCGTCAAGACCCTACTGCTCAAGAAAAAAGACGCCGGTTCACGCATTCTCGTGACGCCGAAGAATCTGGATAAGTTCCTGGGCGTTCGTCGTTTCACTTTTGGCATTGCCGAAAAGGAAAACCAGGTGGGTCAGGTGACGGGTCTTGCCTGGACGGAAGTGGGCGGCGAGTTGCTGACCATCGAGGTTGCGTCGATGCCGGGTAAGGGCGTCGTACAGCGGACCGGTTCGCTGGGTGATGTGATGAAGGAATCGGTTGAAGCGGCGCGCACCGTGGTTCGCGCCCGTGCCCGCCGTTTGGGTATCAAGGACGATGTCTTCGAAAAGACAGATCTGCACGTGCACTTTCCGGAAGGCGCGACGCCCAAGGATGGTCCATCGGCCGGTATCGCCATCACGACAGCGATCGTTTCTGCGCTGACCGGTATTCCGGTGCGCTGCGATGTGGCCATGACCGGCGAGATCACCCTGCGTGGCGAAGTCCTGGCGATTGGGGGTCTGAAGGAAAAGCTGCTGGCGGCAGTACGGGGTGGTGTTACGACCGCACTGATTCCGGAAGAGAACGTCAAGGATCTGGCTGAGATCCCAGACACGATTAAAGGGCGTATCGAAATTGTGCCCGTGAAGTGGATCGATCAGGTGCTGGAGCATGCCCTGGCCAGCCAGCCCCTGCCGCTGGCGCTGGAGGTGCCGGTTGCTGCCGAGGCCGCCGCGGCAGCGGTACCCGCGGCTGATGCACTGCCGGTTCGACATTAATCTGTAAATAATTAACCCAAGGGGGTGGAGTGGTGTTACACTTCGCCCCGTTGTTGAATGACGCGCCGCAATAAATGCGTCGCATCAAGCGCTTAGCAACTTAAGTTGCCCAAAGCGCTGAATGGCCCGAGTGACTCGGGCCACCTATGTGCATCGCCCCCAGCCGCGCCCAAAGCTTTTGCTCAAGGGTGCACCGGACGCCGGAATGGCCGGCATCTGTCTGATGGTCGATGTTCTTTGACCACAGACCATCGCGTGAGACAGGCGCGACCGGTTTTCCTGATTGGGGATAAAAATGACTGAACCAACAAATAGCTTGTTCGCGAGCATGGGCCTGGCCGCGCCTTTACTGAAGGCCATTGAAAACCTGGGCTTCACCCAGCCAACGCCGGTGCAAGCCGAAGCCATTCCCGCCGCCCTCCAGGGCGGTGACTGGATGGTGAGCAGCCAGACGGGGAGCGGTAAGACCGCCGCCTTCCTGCTGCCGGTTCTGAACGCCATGATGGCCGGCGGCAATAATTCGCCGATCGATCTGCATCGCGTGATTGGCCCGGCGGGTCTCATCCTTTGCCCCACGCGTGAGCTGGCACAACAGGTCGCGCAGGATGCGATTGACCTACTCAAGAACAGCAAAGGCATCCGCGTGGCCACCGTGATGGGCGGTATGCCCTACGGCAAGCAAATGGCGGGCCTGCGGGGTGCGCTTTTGGTCGTTGCAACGCCGGGTCGTCTGCTCGATTTGGCGCAGCGTCGTCAGATTCATCTGGCGGATGTCAAAACGCTCGTCGTGGATGAAGCTGACCGTATGCTGGATCTGGGCTTTGCCGAAGATCTGGAAGACATCAATCACCTGTGTCAGAAGCGTGATCAAACGTTGATGTTCTCGGCCACGTTCGCGCCGCGCATCATGTCCTTAGCCTCCCGCCTGATGAACAAACCGGGCCGTCTGGAATTGGCCAGCGCGTCGGATCGTCATACCCAGATTACGCAATCGCTGCACTGGGCCGACAATATGATTCATAAAGAAAAACTGCTGGATCATTACCTGCGTGATGCCGATCTGGAGCAAGCGGTGGTATTTGCCAGCACGCAAGTCGAAACCGACCGTCTGGCCGATGCGCTGGCCGAACAAGGTCACGCGGTGGCTGCACTTCATGGCGCCATGCCGCAAAAGGTCCGTGCACATCGTCTCAAGCAGCTGCGCAGCGGACACGTCCGTGTGCTCGTAGCGACTGATGTTGCCGCACGGGGTATCGACGTACCGACCATTACGCACGTATTCAACTTCGGTTTGCCGATGAAGGCGGAAGACTATGTGCACCGTATCGGACGAACAGGTCGTGCCGGCCGTACTGGCAAGGCCATTACTTTTGCCGAACACCGCGATCGCATGAAGATTCGCACCATCGAAGCGCTGACCGATCAGCGTATTCCGGTGGCGGTGGTGGCCGGTCTGGAACCAAAGACGCCGGAACGCCCTGAGCGCGGTGGCTTTGCCGGTCGCGGTGAAGGCCGCGGTCGTTCGGGTGGTGGTCGTGGCGCCTTCGGTGGCCATGGTCGAAGCGGCGCGCCTGGTGGTCGTTCTGACAGTAAGCCCCGTACTTGGGGTGATGCCCCGCGTGGCGAAGCGCGCGGTGAACGCAGCGAGCGTCCTGCCCGTAGCTTTGATGAACGCCCACGTTCGTTTGATGATCGTCCACGTAGCTTTGACGATAAACCGCGTAGCTTTGGTGAACGCAGCGAGCGTGGCGATAAGCCGCGCGCCTGGGGTGATCGCGGATCAAACGACCGACCCCGTCACGGTGCCGGTGCCGGTAAATCCTTCGGTGATCAAAAGCCGTGGGGCGACAAACCGCGTGGAGACCGTCCACGCAGCGATCAACCGCGAAGCGATAAGCCGGCTGGCAAGTCCTTCAGCAAGCCTGGCGGCAAGACCTTTGCCAAGTCAGGCCCTAAGCCCGCGGGCAAGGTGTTTAGTAAGCACAGCGGTACGGGTGGTCATGGCGGTTTCAGCAGCCGCGGCCGCTAAATCAGTCTCCGTCAGCGGTTGCTGACAGCCACGCCGGTTCGGTGGGAAATCCCTGCCGTCCGGCGTTTTTTCTTGGGTATTCCGCTGGTTGATTTGTCGCGCATTGCCCCAATCTGGCTACAATAAACGCAGCCAATCCACGAGAATCAATCAGGCATGAAATTCAAGGACTATTACGAGACCCTCGGCGTAGCACGGGATGCCTCCGCCGACGAGATCAAGAAGGCGTACAAAAAGCTCGCGCACAAATACCATCCGGACATTTCTAAGGACCCGGATGGCGAGGAAAAGTTCAAAGAGGTCAATGAAGCGTACAAGACGCTCAAAGACCCCGAGCTGCGCAAGGCCTATGACCAACTGGGGCGTCATAACCCGGGCGAACAATTCCGTCCGCCGCCGGGATGGGAGCAGTATGCTCAGGGCGCCGGCTTTACTGGTGCGCACGGCGGTGCCGGTGGCTTTGGCGGCGGTGGCTTCGGGGCAGGTGGCTTTGAAGGTGCCGGATTCGAAGATATCGATCTTTCCGAGCTGTTCGCGCAAATGGGGCGTCAGCGAAGCGCTCATGCGGGTCGTGGACATACCGGCAGCCAAAACTTTCAGGCACCGGGCCAGGACTTCGAAGTCACGGCACACATCTCATTGGACGAAGCGGCCAGAGGCACGACGCTAGCACTGAACCTGGAGATGCCTGAGTATGATGCCCAAGGTCAGCTGCACCGCGTACCGCAGGAATTCAAGGCACGGATTCCGAAGGGTGCTACCCATGGTCAAAAAATGCGTCTGCCCGGCAAAGGCGGCAAGGGTTTCAATGGTGGTCCGAACGGGGATCTGTACCTCAACATTGCCTTGCACCCGCATCCGTTATTCCGTGCCGACGGGCACGATCTCTTCCTCGACCTGCCGGTCACGCCGTGGGAGGCGGCACTGGGTG
Source organism: Rhodocyclaceae bacterium (assembly GCA_018883385.1). Lineage (GTDB taxonomy): Bacteria > Pseudomonadota > Gammaproteobacteria > Burkholderiales > Rhodocyclaceae > Fluviibacter. The sequence goes on from VEQD01000003.1 coordinate 34,881, forward strand.
CCGAGATTGATGTGCCTACCCTCGATAGCACGGTACGGATGAAGATCCCGGCGGGGACGCCGGCAGGACGCAAGTTACGGCTCGGTGGTCGAGGCTTACCCAAGCCTAAAGAGGGCGCGGGGGACCTGTATGTGATCGTACAGGTCGCGACACCCACCGAACTCAGCGATACCGAGAAGGCACTTTATCAGCAGCTTGCAGAGGCCTCTACCTTTAATCCGCGCGGCCACTTTGTGGCGGAAGCGCATCGCCACGCGTGAGGATGACGATGACTGAACACATGAGTACCCTAGAAGCGACCTGGCTGAGCGTCAGCGAATTTACGCAGGTCGCCGGCCTGCAAAAGACAGACGTCGTATCGCTCGTTGAAGTCGGTGTTCTTAAGCCCATGGGTCAATCATTGGGAGACTGGACTTTCGACAATCAAGCCATGGTTTTGGCACGCCGTCTGCGTCGTATTCGCGAAGATCTAGAACTGGACCTGGATGTGCATGCGTTGGCACTCGGCTTCCGCTTGCTAGAACGTATCAGCGAACTGGAGTCGGCCCTGAATCGCGCCCAGGTCGCGCAGCTGCAGGATCGTGGCTGATTCTGGTAGAATAATGCCCACAGCAGGGGGTTGTTAGCTCAGTTGGTAGAGCGTCTGCCTTACACGCAGAATGTCGGCGGTTCGAGCCCGTCACAACCCACCATCCTGATGTCATTAACCCGCCTTTGGCGGGTTTTTTGTTGTTTCGCGGTTCCGTGCGATTGAGTGGCATCAGATGCCGATGTTATGCTTAATGCTCGCTCTTTTACGAAAGCCATACCATGACATCCAAGCAATCCATTAAATCCCTGAGCTACCTATGTGCTGTGTTGGCGAGTACCAGTATTTTTGCCGCACCCGCACATGGCAATTACGAGGGTGTCGAAGCAACACCAGTGCCATTGTTGGGTGGCGATAAAACTATTCTCGAGCAGACCTACGCCTACCCGACAGGTGCGCCACTGATCAAATCTTATAACGTGACCATTGGTGCAGGAAAAGCGACCGACGTGCACGCCCACAGCATACCGGTGCTGGTTTATATGGTTTCGGGCCAGATGGAAGTGGATTACGGTTCAAAGGGCAAACGCACGATCAAGGGTGGTGAATCTTACGTTGAAGCAATCAACTGGTGTCACCAGGCGCGCACAGTGGGTAACAAACCGGTCAAGATTCTGGTCTCTTACCTGGGGCAGGCCGATGCAGACAACATGAAGCCAACCGTCTGTGCCAAACTCGAGTAGTGGGGAGCGGTCGTGATCACCTGAAAACCCGCCGCACGGCGGGTTTTTCGTCAGGTGGCTTTAACCCCAGGTTCTTTGATCGGCAGATTCACTAGCGCTGCCAGCGCTGCCAGTGCCATGTCAGCGACCCACATGGCGTCCAGATTGCCGTATGCCGCCATGGCCAGACCACCCAGATAGGCCCCAAAGAAGGCGCCGACCTGATGCGAGAGCATCGAGATGCCAAACAGCGTGGCCAGGTAGCGCAGACTAAAGAGTTTGCCGACGATGGCCGCAGTCGGTGGCACGGTGGCGAGCCAGGTGAAACCCAGACCAGCCGCAAAGAGATAATAGATCCACTCGCTCTTGGGGAGCAGGAGGTAGCCAAGAATCAATAGGGCGCGGCTGCTGTACATGATAGCCAGAATGTTCTTGCTGCGGTAACGGGCAACACATTGACCGGCATACAGACTACCGAAGATATTGCTCAGCCCAATAATGGCCAGCGACCAACTGGCCACGCTGGCAGGGAGGCCGCATAGGCTGATTTCGCCCGGTAGGTGGGTGACCAGAAAAGCGATATGGAAGCCGCACGTGAAGAAGCCGAGATTGAGCAGAAAGTAGTTCGGGTTGCCGAGCGCGCCGCAAACTGTCTTGCCGAAGGGGTCACTCTCCGACAGATTTTGCGGGTGGACGTGAATCGATTTTGCAGCGGTTAAGCGTTTGATCAGGGGAAGGGCGCTGAGTGCAATGATCGCCATTGCCCAAAGCGAACCCACCCAACCGATCGCCTGGATGAGGCCCTGAAAGATTGGTGCACCAATGAACTGGCCGAATGAGCCCCCGGCATTGATGAGGCCGGAAGCGGGGCCGCGTGCCTCGACTGGGATACGTTGGGCCGTCGCCCCGATGAGCACCGAGAAGCCCCCGAAGCCGGCACCAATTGAAATGAGGATGCCAAGGCTAATGATGAGTCCGAAGTCAGACAACATGTACGGTGTGGTCGCACACCCCAGCGCGAGCAACAAAAGCCCGACGATCAGTACTTTTTCAGGGCCATAACGATCCGAGAGAAAGCCCGCAAAAGGTTGTGCCAGCCCCCAGCAGAATTGGCCAATGGCCAGCGCCAGGCTGATCGCAACAATGCCAATCTCACTCCCTGAATTGATCGGCGCTACAAAGAGTCCCAGTGACTGACGCGTTCCCATCGTCACCGCCAGAATGCCGGCGGCAGCCAGTGTTACGCTCATGGCGTTCGGGGCAGCGAGCGCTTTTTGAATGTTGCCTAACAAGATCGGTGTTTCCGGAGGTCGGGTTGAGCGATAGCAGATGAATCAGGTGAGAGATGCCGGTGGTTTTCGCCAGAGGGGTGCCAGGGCCCAAAGCGCCAACACGGGGCCAGGAAGGAGTAGCCAAGCGATGGTCATGCCCATGATGCCAACGAGCGCGGTCCCGAGCTGAATCGAAATCATGCCGATACTGAATCCGATCGCGGTTTGCAAGGCCAGGGCGCTACCGACAATTTCTGGCGGTGCTGCCTTGGCGGACAGTGCCGAGAACTGCGGTGAGTCTGCAACAACGCTGGCTCCCCAGAAAAGCAACAAGGCTAGGAGCCAGGTGGGTTGATCAAGCGGGATCCAGGGAAACAGAGCACAACTGGCCGCAGAGCCCATCAAGGCAAAAGCGGCGACCCGAGCGCTACCGAAGCGTTGGCTGAGTTGTCCACCCAGCATGCAGCTGAGTGTGCCAATGCCCACCACCAAAAAGGCAATGCCGGAAAGCGTTGGTGTATTGGGTTGGGCGAGGTTGCTCACTATCAGAAGGGCTGGCACGAGCGTCCAGAATGCATAGACCTCCCACATATGACCAAAATAAGCGAGGGCGGATGCGCGAAATTGCGGAATCGTGAAGGCCGTCAGCACCCGGCCAAGCCGAATTGGAGAGGCACCAGACTTGCGTTTGAGATAGGGCCCATCACCCAGTGTCCAGATCATGGCGGCAGCGATCACGGCCAACAACGTGGAGACCAGAATGGTTGCCTGCCAGGGCCAATCGGCACCCAGCATCCGAATGCCGTGGGGAAGCGCCGTGCCCAGGGTCAACATGCCAAGCAGTTGCGCCAGGACATGACCGGCCCGATCAGGGTCCCAGCTGACCACCATCTTCATGCCAAGTGGATAAACACCCGCCAGAGAAAAACCCACCGCAAATCGTAAAATTAAGCCACTGGCAAGACCATCGGCACTGAGTGCGAAGAGGGCGTTGAATAGTGCGCCAAAGAGTGCCGAAACAGTAAATATGCGGCTGGCTTGAAAGCGGTCAGCAAGACCGGTCAGGGAAAAGGTCAGCGTGCCGACGATAAAGCCGAGTTGAACCGCGTTAGTGAGCAGCCCGATATCGGCCTCGGTAATGCCCCAGCTTTGCATGAGGTTGCCGGCTGCACCATTGGCGGAAAACCAGAGTGAGGTGCCAAAAAGCTGGGCGATGACAATGACCGCAATGGGTGAGTGAGCTAGACGCATGTGCGCATCCTACCTGAAGCCATTTTTGGTGCGCAGGGCGGGTTCTTGAAATTTTTAGGACGGAGCGTCGACACCACCAGCGACGAATGCTGGCGACGTCCATGGCCACGGGCTTTTGTGCCCTGCGTATTTACAAAACCAGCGTTTCGTTGCAGAGTCCACAGTAAGTCGCTGTAATTACGGCGGCAAATACAGATAGATAACAGTCTTAGAGACGTCACCGGGAGACAGAAGTATGAGCAAGCGTGTTGCCTATGTAACAGGTGGTATGGGGGGGATTGGTACCTCGATTTGTCAGCGCCTCGCCAAGGACGGCTTCACAGTCGTTGCTGGTTGCGGACCGAACTCGCCGCGTAAAGATAAGTGGCTGGCTGACCAAAAGGCTCAGGGTTATGACTTTATTGCCTCCGAAGGTAACGTGGCCGACTGGGACAGCACCGTCGCCGCCTTTGAAAAGGTCAAGAAAGAAGTTGGCGAGGTCGACGTTCTGGTCAACAACGCCGGTATCACCCGTGATGGCATGTTCCGCAAGATGACGCGTGAAGCTTGGGACGCCGTGATCGATACCAACCTGAACTCGATGTTCAACGTCACCAAGCAGGTGGTGGATGGGATGATCGACCGCAACTGGGGTCGTATCATCAACATCTCTTCGGTGAATGGTCAAAAGGGTCAGATGGGTCAGGTCAACTACTCGACCGCTAAGGCCGGTATGCACGGCTTTACCATGGCGCTGGCTCAGGAAGTTGCCAGCAAGGGCGTGACGGTTAATACCGTGTCGCCGGGCTACATCGGCACCGATATGGTCAAGGCCATTCGTGAAGATGTGCTCGAGAAGATCATCGCCGGCGTGCCGGTGAAGCGTCTGGGAACGCCGGAAGAAATCGCCTCGATCGTTTCGTGGCTTGCCGGTCCAGATGGCAGCTTCTCGACGGGTGCCGACTTCTCGCTGAACGGCGGTATCCACATGTAATCGGTTTTTTCCGATCACGTAAAAACGGCGCTTCGGCGCCGTTTTTATTTCAGAGTTTACGCAACCGTTCCTGATAAGCCTCAGTATCGAAAATGCCGCCCGGCTGCTGTGCATGCCAGACGGTTTCGCCCAGACATTCGAGCAGACGATGCAAGGCTTCATGCGCGTCACCGAGTTTGGCCGCCTGCTGTTCAAAGATGGCGCGGATGCCCGGGGGGGAATCCACAGAAAGCTGTTCCAGCAGCGCCATGTGGAGCGACAAGTGCAGCATCGGGTTCATGGTGCCCTGTTCGGGCGTCCATTCACCGGCGAGTGCCGCTTCAGGATCATCGAGTAAGGCATGATATTCCGGATGCAGCGCGATGACGTCCGCAGCAATGGCTTCGGCGCCGTCAAGGGGTAAACGTTCCCGCTGTTTGCGACGTGTTTCGCAGAAGAACTGACGAACTTGATCTTTGGTCGGTGTAAAAATCATGACGGTATTTTACTGCCGTGCGGTGAGTTTCTTGAGCGCGGCTTTGGCTTGCGGTGCGCGACACAGATCGACAACGGGGCAGCGTTCACATTCGGGATTTCGTGCCTTGCAGACATAGCGTCCGAGCAGAATCAGCCAGTGGTGAGCATCGTGGAGAAATTCTGCGGGCACAGCCTTGAGGAGTTTCTGTTCGACGGCCAACGGCGTTTTTCCGGGCGCGAGACCCGTGCGGTTTGAGACACGGAAAATGTGCGTATCAACCGCCATGGTGGGGTGGCCAAAGGCGGTGTTGAGCACGACGTTGGCGGTTTTACGGCCGACCCCGGGCAGCGCTTCGAGTGCGCCGCGATCTTCGGGAACTGCACCATCATAGTTATCCCGCAGAATTTGGCAGGTGGCGATGATGTTTTTTGCCTTGGTTGGGTAAAGACCAATGGTTTTGATATAGGGCACCAGACCTTCAACCTGGAGTGCAGCCATGGACCCCGCATCGGGGGCGTCTCTGAATAGCTGGCGGGTTGCCAGATTGACGCCTTTGTCGGTGGCTTGCGCCGACAGGATGACCGCGATCAGTAGTTGGAAAGTCGACCCGTATTCGAGTTCCGTTGTCGGATGCGGGTTAGCCGTCTGCAAGCGGCTAAAGAACTCGACGCGTTGCGCCTTGTTCATTGCGTGCCAATGGCTTAGTGGCTTCCGGCTGCGCCGACCGGTGCAGGCTGATTCAGGTTAGCCGCTGCTTGTCGGGCATCGATCCAGTTTTTGGCGGCGATCATGCAGCCCAGTACGATGAACGCACCTGGTGGTAAAACGGCGAGCAGTAACCCGGGGTAATCTGCAGGCATAAGGTGCAGCGGTTGTGCTCCGGCAATCACGAGATCAATGCCACTGAATAGGGTGCCGCTGCCAATGACTTCACGGAGCGCACCAATGAGCGCGAGTGTCCAGAGCATGCCGACGCCCATCATGGCGCCATCGCTTGCGGCCTGGACGGGTGGGTGTTTCGCGGCGAAGGCTTCAATGCGCGCCAGCACAATACAGTTCGTAATGATGAGTGGAATAAAAATACCCAGCACAACATAAAGACCATGCAGGTAGGCGTTCATGAGTAGATCGACGACGGTCACCAGTGCGGCGGCGATCAGGATAAAGACCGGAATGCGAATTTCATAAGGAATGAAGTGGCGCAGACTCGAGACTGCAAAGTTCGAGAGCGCCATCACCAGGAGCGTCGCTAGGGAAAGCATCACACCGTTGACCAGGTTGGTTGTGACCGCCAGCAGCGGGCAAAGCCCGAGAATCTGAACGAGACTGGTGTTCTGCTTCCAGACGCCTTTATAAGCAATGTCCTTGAATTCGTCACGGGTGATCCACATGGACTTCTCCTTATTGAGCGCGAGTCTCAGTCTGTGGACTCGATCGTCCGGCAGCGCCCTCTCGGGCGAAGAGTGCCTGACGGTGAGTTTTGACAAACTGCTGCGCCTTGTAGATGGCTTTGACCACCGCGCGTGGTGTCACGGTTGCGCCTGCGTAGGCGTCAAAGTCGCCACCATCCTTACGCACATGCCATTGCTGGGCGCTGAGATCCTCAGGCACCTGATTGAACTGGTTGATCCAGGGGCGATCCTTGTTCATATCCTTGCGGGGGTCGATATAGTCGCCGAGTCCCGGGGTTTCCTTGTGCTCGACCACGCGCACACCAATCACCTGACCGGCGGCGTTAAAGGCAGCGAGCATTTTGATGTTGCCACTATAACCATCCGGTGCGACGACATCGACCACCAGAGCACTTGGTTTGCCGCTCAAACGGGCTCGGTAGACAGTGGCGGGTGCCGTGATGCCCAGTGCCGCTTCGGGGGGCAGGGTAAGCGTATCGGCAAGCGGGTCGTTATCGTAGAGACGCGCAGGAAGAATCTGGTTCAGAATCGCCATTTTTTCGGCGCGTGCCGATTGTTCGATGGTCGGCTTGGTGAATAGAAACGCCCAGGCCAGCAGAGCCGTGAAGAAAACAATGAATGCGACCAGCGTTAGCGCTGTCTCGCCCGAAACGCGAAAGGCATGTTTTTCTGCAGGGGTGCTCATGCCTTGCCTCGGTGTTTTTCGCCAAAAATCGGGGGCTGTGTGTACATATCGATGAGCGGTACGCACATGTTAAGAAGCAGAACCGCAAAGGCGACGCCATCCGGAAACGCACCAAAGACGCGGATCAGATACGCCAGGATACCGATGGCTGCAGCAAAGACCAGTTTGCCCCGTGGCGTTGTTGCGCCGCTGACTGGATCGGTGGCGATGAAGAATGCCCCGAGCAGGGTCGCGCCACCGAGAATGTGAAACAGCGGGTTGGCGTAATGCGCCGGATCAACAAGCCAGAAGACAAGTGCGATCGTACCAATGCCGGCGATGAGTGCGGTCGGAATATGCCAGGTAATGACCTTCTGCTGAATCAGCCAGAGACCACCGATGAGCCAGCCCAGCGTGACCCATTCCCAGCCGTTGCCTCCGCCGATACCGTAGATTGTGTGATCTTTGAGAATGCTCTGAACGGTCAAGCTATCGTTACCCGTAGCCAGACGCAAAGTGGTTTTGAGGTGGTCGAGCGGCGTAGCACCGGCCCAGGCATCGATGCGTTCTGGAAAGAAGATGGCCGTGATCTGATCTAGGGGCGCAAGTCCACCAGCCGATAGCGGCTGCGGCCATTGCGACATGATGGCCGGAAAGGACACAATACACAGGGCGTAGGCCACCATGGCCGGGTTGAAGGGATTTTGTCCAAGGCCGCCGTAGAGATGCTTGGCGACGATGATTGCAAAGGCAGTACCAAGAACGATCAACCACCAAGGTCCCATGGGTGGAAATGAGAGTGCAATGAGCCAGGCGGTGACGATGGCGGATAGGTCGGCTAATGCTGGGGCGATCGGGCGCTGCCTAAGCTTGAGGAAGCCGGCTTCGGCGAGCGCAGCGGTGATGGTTGCTAGCGCCAGTTGTACCAAAATGGCGGGGCCGAATAGCCAGGCATAGATTGCAATGCCGGGCACGAGTGCCAGAAGCACCTTGAGCATGATACGCGTGACGCTCACCGGTTGGACCAGGTAAGGCGATTGGGTCAGCACGTTAGGCGTTTCAAAAGACATGATGCGTTTTTCGTTGAGTCATCAGGGCGAGGTGTCGCCATTCTTGACAGCGTGATGTTCGCGCTTGAGGCGGGCGCGTTCTGCGGCAGCGGCTATGGCGGCCTGTTTGGCGGCAGCATCCAGTACCGGGTGATTGTCCACAGCGATCGGTGTCGATGCCTGATCGGGATGGCTGGAAATATCGGGGGCGTCATCCGGGTTGGCGACGGCCGTGGCGGCACCAGACGCATTCAGCGTGGCGCCGGCAGCCTGACGGGCGGCGTTGGCCTTGGCGAGTCGTTCCGCTTTCTCACGCTTCTCCCGATCGGCACGTTCCTGGCGGAACTCATGGCGCTCGCGTGCGGCATCGGCGGTCTGTTTCTCGCGTTGTTCCGCCTGAATTTCACTCTTGGCAAAACGGAAATAATTCACCAGCGGAATATGGCTGGGGCAGACGTAGTCGCAGCAACCACATTCGATACAGTCGAAGAGTTTGTAGTTTTCCAGCTTGTCGAACTTGCTGGCGCGTGACCACCAGTAGAGCTCAAAGGGCTGCAACTCCTGCGGACAGGCCTCTGCACAGCTACCGCAACGAATGCAGGGGAGCTCTGCGGGCTTGGGGGGGAACAGGCCGGGGGCATGAACGATGAGGCTGTTCGTTGACTTGATGACAGGGGCGTTGTCCGTGCTGATGCGAAAGCCCATCATCGGTCCACCCATAATGACGCCATCACTGTCAGTTCGAGGTTGTGCGAGATTCACGAGTTTGCCGATCGGCATGCCAATGGGTACAGACCAGTTGCGTGCCTCAGCCACGGCACCGCTAATGGTGACGATACGTGAGATCAGCGGTTCACCGTACGTAATGGCGCGCCAGGCCGACTGTACCGTGGCGACGTTGAACACCTGGACGCCAAAATCGGTAGAGCGCTTACTGCCAGGGACTTCTTTGCCGGTCAGCACACGAATCAGTTCTTTGGCTCCGCCAGTAGGATAGATCGTCGGTACCGTCACGATAGCGACAGGCGCGTTATGTTGCTGTTGTGCGGCGTTGAGTGCTGCGATGGCCTCGGGCTTGTTATCCTCGACGCCAATCAGTATCTTGCCGGCGTTAACAAGTCGGCCGAACAGCAGGCTACCCTGAATAATTTCCAGTGCCTGCTCGCGCATGAGGCGATCATCACAGCTGATGAAGGGTTCGCATTCGGCACCATTGATGATGAGTTCCTCAATGTGTTTGCCGCTCGGCACACTGAGTTTGACGTGGCTCGGAAAGACGGCGCCGCCCATGCCGACGATCCCCATATCGCGCAGATAGTCGCGCACGTCTTCAGGCGTCGCGTTATCGATGTCGAAGGGTTGACGCTCGATCCAGGCATCGCGGCCATCGGCTTCTATAACGACGCAATCGGTTGGTAAGCCCGAGGGATGCGGCGTAATGTGCGGTCCGATCTCAACCACGGTCCCCGAGGTCGGGGCATGCACGGCCGCTGAGACCCAGCCATCGGCATCGCCCAGTCGCTGGCCCTTGAGCACGCGATCTCCGACCTGAACGATGGGGCGGGGTGTGCCGCCAATATTTTGATGGAGTGGAACGATATAGCGGTTAACCAGTGGCGCCTGCGCGATCGGCAATTGTGTCGATTGCGTTTTGTTAGGATCCGGCTTGACGCCCCCCTTGAAGGTGAAGAGCTTCATGTCAGGCGGCCTCGCTCCCCATCTCACTGCCGACCGGCACGATGGGGATGATGCGTTGCTGTCCGGGTTTGTGCCACTTCCAAGTGCTTGGTGTGTCGGCTACGGTGATCATGCTGATGCATTCTACCGGGCACGGTGGGATACACAGTTCGCAGCCCGTGCAGAGATCTTCGGCAATCGTATGCATCTGCTTGGCAGCGCCGACGATCGCGTCGACCGGGCAGGCCTGAATGCAGAGAGTGCAGCCAATGCAGATTTTTTCATCAATGACGGCGACCTGTTTGGGCTTCTCGACACCATGTTCTGCGGACAGTGGCTTGTATTCTTTGCCCAGCAGTTCGGCCAGTTTGTGAATGTTTTCGTCACCCCCGGGCGGGCATTGATTGATGTCTGCTTCATCCTTGGCGATCGCTTCAGCGTAGGGTCGGCACCCCGGAAAACCGCACTGACCGCATTGGGTCTGCGGCAGGATGCTATCGATCTGATCGACGAGCGGATCGCCCTCGACCCTGAAGCGGGTCGAGGCATAGCCGAGCAGGGCGCCCAAGACCAGGCCGCCGAGGGCCATGATGGCGATCGCGTAGAGGATGCCGTCCATAGGTTAGTAACGATCCAGACCTGCGAAACCCATGAATGCCAGACTCATCAGTCCAGCCGTGATCATGGCAATCGATACGCCACGGAAATGGCGCGGGACGTCAGCGCCATCAACACGCTCACGAATGCCTGCAAACAGAATCAGGGCGAACGAGAAACCAAGTGAACTCCCCGCGCCAAAAACCAGTGAGGCGATGAAGCCGTTATTCTGGCTGACGTTGATGAGCGGAACGCCAAGTACGGCGCAGTTGGTGGTGATCAACGGCAAATAGATACCGAGCACCTGATGCAGGATTGGGCTGGTCTTTTGAATGACCAGTTCCGTCAGCTGGACCAGCGCGGCGATGGTGACGATGAATGAAATTGTCCGGAGATATTCCAGCCCAAAGGGCGAGAGGAGATAGTGATCAATGATGTAGCTTGCACCGGTGCCTAACGTGAGCACGAAGGTGGTGGCAGCACCCATGCCATAGGCGGTACTCAGCTTCTTCGAGACGCCCATGAAGGGGCATAGCCCGAGGATTCGCACCAGCACGACGTTGTTAACCAGGACGGCGCCGACCAGGATGAAGAGATATTCAGTCATGAAAACGCCCTAAGGGCTTATTTTTAGCGCAGTTTGTGGGAGATAGGCCGCATTATCCGCCCCGTTATGGTGTGGCGCAACACGCTTTTGCCATAAGCTTATGCTTTTTTGTGCCATAAACCGTAGGGCAACTACGGTTTCTCGGCATACACCCCGAAATCAGAGGCTCGGGCGGTGGCTCTGACGGGTGTGACGTGCCAGTGCCTCACCGGCTTCGCGGACGAGTGCCGGGCCCCGGTAGATGAGGCCTGTGTAAAGCTGCACCAGTTCGGCGCCGGCCGCGCGTTTGGCCACGGCGTCTTCGCCCGAACCGATACCGCCAACGCCGATCAGCGGAATTTCACCGGCCAGTTTGGCATGCAATGCGGCCAGCACAGCGGTCGATTTTTCGAAGACGGGTTTGCCAGACAGACCTCCAATTTCACCGGCATGAGGGTCATCCATTACGGCAGCGCGCTCCAGCGTGGTGTTGGTGGCAATCACCGCGTCAAAGCGGTGGCGGCGAACGGCGGCAGCAATGGCCTCGATTTGCAGATTGTCCAGATCTGGTGCGATCTTGAGCGCGAGGGGGACGTACTTGCCGTGTTGATCAGACAGACGTTGTTGACGATCTTTAAGCCCGGCCAGCAAGGCCTCCAGCGCATCATCCTGTTGTAACGCGCGTAGGTTTTGCGTGTTCGGGCTCGAGATATTAATCGTCACGTAGTGGGCGTGGGCGTAAGCGGTGTCGAGTCCAACGAGGTAGTCGTCGTTCGCCCGGTCGATGGGGGTGCTGGCATTCTTACCAATGTTGATACCGATGATGCCACCGTTTTTGGCGAACTGACTGGCCTGAACCCGGGCAACCAGATGGTCGACGCCCAGATTGTTAAAGCCAAAGCGATTGATCAGTGCATCGTGCGTCGGCAGACGAAAGAGCCGCGGTTGAACGTTCCCCGGCTGTGCTTTGGGCGTGACCGTGCCAATTTCGATGAAGCCGAATCCGAGTGCGGCCAAACCGTCGATGTGCGTCCCATCTTTATCGAGGCCTGCGGCGAGCCCAACGCGGTTGGGAAACGGGATGCCCATCACGGTGACCGGATCGGCCGGCAACGTTTGACGAAGCAGCCCCAATTTTGCTGCGTGATCCAGGCCATTCAGACTGAGGTTGTGCGCTGTTTCTGGCGGCAGAGAGAAGAGCAGGGGGCGAAGCAGCGTATAAAGATTCATGATGACCGAACGTCTTGGGAGGGCTTTGGGGATTTAGGGTGCCCGACAGTGCTCGGGCAAGGCCGGCATTTTAATCCAGTGGCCGTCATCAAGCATGTCCATAGGTTGATAGCGCGACTTGTAGGCCATCTTCTGGCTCTCGGCGATCCAGTAACCCAGGTAGAGATAGGGCAGGTTGTTGTACTGACACTGAATAATCTGCCAGAGAATGGCGTAGCTTCCGAAGCTGGCTCTGGCATTGTGTGGGTCAAAGAATGTGTAGACCGCCGATAAGCCGTCAGGCAATACATCGAGTACGCTGACCATGACCACGCGACCGCCCATGCGAAATTCGACCAGGCGCGTATCGACGCTGCTCTTGAGCAAGAACTCGCGATATTGCTCCGGGTCATCTTCGTCCATGCCGCCATGAGGATGACGCGACCTCTGGTAGGCCTGGTAGAGCGCGTAGTGCTCCGGGTCAAAAACAAGTGGGCGTTCCGAGACCTGCATGAGCCCCGGTGCGTTGAGCCGATTCAGGATTTTGCGCTGCGTGCGATCCGGTGCGAATTCCAGTGCGCGCACGCGCACCGGCACACAGCGCTGACAGCCGTCACAGTGCGGGCGATAGGTGAACTGGCCGCTGCGCCGAAAACCGCGATGGACAAGCATGCCGTAGACAGTTGCGTCGATGTGATCGGGCGGAATAGCCACCTGCGAGCGTGCCTGACGATCCATCAGGTAACTGCAGGGGTAGGCTGCCGTTGTATAGAAATGCAACAGTGATTCGGGTAGCGCGGCATCGTTAATATGCGACATGACGCTAGCTTAAACAAAAAACGCCGCACCTGCGGCGTTTTTCGGAAGCAAATTCAATCAGAAGGACAGCGCTTTGCCAGGCGCTGCGGTCACGCCATCAAGGCGTCGTGCACCGTTGAACTTGCCAACCCAGTAGGCCTGGTGCATGTTCTCAACACGAATCTCGGCGCCCGGCTTCGGCGCATGCACGAACTGGTCATTGCCCAGATAGATGCCCACGTGCGAGTAGGCACGCTTCATCGTATTAAAGAACACCAGATCGCCCGGCTTCAACTCTTCTGCGCTGACCTTGGTGCCGACATTGGCCTGTTCAGCCGCCGTACGGGGCAGGTCGATGCCATTGGAGTCCAGGAAGACCAGACGCGTAAAACCGCTGCAGTCCAGACCGGACTCCACGGTGTTGCCGCCACGTCGATACGGTACACCAACGAATTCCAGACCCTTGATGATCAGGTCTTGGATATTAACGGAGTAACGCTGGAACAGACCCGGCTTGTCGGCCTCGTCTGCGCGAACCGCGCTAGAGAAGGGGACAAGCGTTGTAGCGATCGTCATAGCGGCAAGCGCCTGCACCAGAAGCTTCTTGCCCGTTTTGCTGGGGGGGTTAACCTTATGCATCCGACCACTGTACCCCAAAAAGGGGACCCGGGGCAAGCCTTTTTGACCTTTGAACGCAATACCAGATTCTTTAAGCTATTCATAAGGTTGCATGCCAAAGTCGATCTATCGCTGAATCTTTTTAGATGCTGTTCTGCAGCATTCTGCTTTGGGGTGATGTGGGTCGTTTCGGGGATAGATAGCGGGTGATTTTTGACTCTTTTATATGTGTTTGTGAATTTTGGTCTAAACCCTCTCGCTTCTGGGTTCGGCTTGTGTTACAAATCAGGCTTACGCCGTTTTTTTGCGGCAGATGGTTGTGTCTGCCGTTCCTCTGTTTTTTTGAAAGGAAATCGCCGTGCTAGAAGCCTACCGGAGCCATGTTGCCGAGCGTGCCGCCCTGGGGATTGCCCCGCTGCCGCTCAATGCCCAGCAGACCGCTGAGCTGGTCGAACTGCTGAAGAATCCGCCCAAGGGTGAAGAAGATGCTCTGGTTGAGCTCATCACCTACCGCGTTCCGGCGGGTGTGGATGATGCCGCGCGCGTCAAGGCCGGTTTCCTGGCTGCTGTGGCCAAGGGCGAGGTGAAGTGCGCGCTGATTTCGCGTGTACGTGCCACCGAACTGCTCGGCACCATGCTCGGCGGTTACAACGTCAAGCCGCTGATCGACCTGCTGGGCGATGCGGAGTGCGGCGCCGCGGCTGCCGCAGGCCTCAAGAAGACGCTGCTCGTGTTCGACTACTTCCACGATGTTAAGGAACTGGCCGACAAGGGCAATGCTAACGCCAAGGCCGTGATGCAGTCGTGGGCTGACGCCGAATGGTTTACCTCGCGTCCTGAAGTCCCGGCCTCGCAAAAGCTGACGGTCTTCAAGGTCACTGGTGAAACCAATACCGATGACCTGTCGCCGGCACCGGATGCTTGGTCGCGTCCAGATATTCCGCTGCATGCTCTGGCCATGCTGAAGAACCCACGTCCGGGTATCGAAGCCGATGAGCCGGGTAGCCGTGGTCCGATCAAGCAACTCGAAGCATTGGCCAAGAAGGGCAACCAGATCGCCTACGTCGGTGACGTGGTCGGTACAGGTTCGTCGCGTAAGTCAGCCACCAACTCGGTACTATGGTTCACCGGTGAAGATATTCCTTATGTGCCGAACAAGCGTTTCGGCGGCGTCTGTCTGGGCACGAAGATCGCGCCGATCTTCTTCAACACCATGGAAGATGCCGGTGCACTGCCGATCGAAATCGACGCCGGTCAAATGGACATGGGCGACGAAATCGAACTGAAGGTGGATCAGGCAACTGCCAAAGTCACCGCGCTCAAGAATGGGCAGGTGATTGCTGAATCGCAACTGAAAACGCCGGTCATTCTGGACGAAGTTCGTGCCGGTGGTCGTATTCCGCTGATCATTGGTCGCGGCCTGACCACCAAGGCCCGTGAAGCACTGGGCTTGCCCGCGTCAACCTTGTTCCGTCTGCCGCAGAATCCGGCTGATTCGGGTAAGGGCTTCTCGCTGGCCCAGAAGATGGTCGGTCGTGCCTGTGGTCTCCCGGAAGGCAAGGGTATCCGTCCGGGCACGTATTGCGAACCGAAGATGACGACCGTGGGCTCGCAAGACACCACCGGTCCGATGACACGCGACGAGCTGAAGGATCTGGCTTGCCTGGGCTTCTCGGCCGATATGGTCATGCAGTCGTTCTGTCACACCGCAGCTTATCCTAAGCCGGTCGATGTGAAGATGCATCACGAACTGCCACCGTTCATCGAAAACCGTGGTGGCGTTGCCCTGCGTCCGGGCGACGGGGTGATTCACTCGTGGTTGAACCGTCTGCTCCTGCCGGATACCGTCGGTACTGGCGGTGACTCGCACACCCGCTTCCCGATCGGTATTTCGTTCCCGGCCGGCTCGGGTCTGGTCGCCTTTGCCGCCGCCACCGGCGTCATGCCGCTGGATATGCCGGAATCGGTCCTGGTCCGCTTCAAGGGCAAGATGCAACCTGGTATCACCCTGCGTGACCTCGTGAACGCCATTCCACTGGCCGCTATTAAAGAAGGTCTGCTGACGGTTGAGAAGAAGGGCAAGAAGAACATCTTCTCGGGCCGCATTCTTGAAATCGAAGGTCTGCCTGATCTGAAGGTGGAACAAGCCTTTGAACTGTCGGATGCTGCCGCCGAGCGTTCGGCTGCCGCTTGTGCTGTTCAGCTGAACCCGGAACCGATCACCGAATATCTGCGTTCGAATATCACGCTGATGAAGTGGATGATCGCCAACGGCTACCAAGACAAGCGTACGCTGGAGCGTCGTATCAAAGCCATGGAAGCCTGGATCGCCGATCCGAAGCTGCTCAAGGGCGATGCCGATGCCGAGTACGCCGCCGTGATCGAAATCGACATGAGCCAGATCAAAGAACCGATCGTGGCCTGCCCGAACGATCCGGATGACGTCAAGGTGCTGTCGGAAGTTGCTGGCGACAAGATCGACGAAGTGTTCGTCGGTTCGTGTATGACCAACATCGGTCACTTCCGTGCCGCTTCGAAGCTGCTCGAAGGCAAGAGTGATATTCCGGTTCGCCTGTGGATTGCCCCGCCGACCAAAATGGATCAGCACGTGCTCACCGAAGAAGGCCATTATGGCGTTCTAGGCCGCACCGGTGCCCGCATGGAAATGCCGGGCTGCTCGCTGTGTATGGGTAACCAGGCACAGATCCGCAAGGGCTCGACCGCCATGTCTACCTCGACCCGTAACTTCCCGAACCGTCTGGGTATTGATACCCGCGTGTATCTGGGCTCAGCCGAGTTGGCTTCGGTCTGTGCGCTGCTGGGTCGTATCCCGACCCCGGCCGAGTACATGGAGCATCAGGGCGTCATCAGCAAAGATGCTGACAAGATCTACCGCTACATGAACTTTGATCAGATCAAAGAGTTCAAGGACGTGGCAGACACCGTCAACGTCTAAGTGGATGTTGCAATAAAAGGAACCCGCCGCTCGCAAGACCGGCGGGTTTTTTCATGCTGCAGATCTGGTAAATTGAACACATATTGCATCGATAGGAGACTGTCATGAATAGAATCAACGCTGTTTTTGCACTGGGTATTGCCGTAACCGCTGGTGTGGCGCACGCAGAAACGCTACGCGCGATCACGGTCGAACAGAATGCCAGCTATGCGCTTGACGTCGATAGTCTGAAAAAATCCAACGGTAAAACGGCCTTTGCCGTTCAGACGATCTACACGAATAAAATGAAGGCACCCAATGGTGCCGAGTACACCAAGGCGACCAACACCTTTCTGGCGGACTGCAAAGCCAAGACTCAGGCACTGACAGGCGTTACGCTGATGCAAGGGTCAGGCGAGGTGGTCTATAGCTACACACCGACGGTCAGTGAAGCGCCGATGATGGCACCGGAAAAGAATTCGCTGGACGCCAAGATCATGCAGACTGCATGCAGCTTGAGCTGAACACGTTGCTGATACGGATAGCGTTAACGGCCTAAAGGGTCTCTGACCTATTCTGTGATCAGCTCAAGGACGCTTTCCGGGTCGGCGCCCGGCTTGCTGAGCGTCGGCATAAAGTCTTCGACCTGCCTGATGCCTTCGGCCATCAGTCTATCGATTAGCTGAGGATTGCGTGACAGCTTACTGGAATAGTCCAGTGCCGGTTGGAGCGCATCGGAAATGCGGATCAACCGGAAGGTGAGTTTGCCGAGCTTGCCGAGCCCTCGTTCTTCCAGATAGCCCTCTTTGAAGCCGCCCCCTTTGATAGCCCGATCAAAAATTGCAATTTTCTCAAGGTCATGTACCAGCGAGATATTGCTGGTCATCTGCGTGCGACGTTCCAGAATTTCACCCGGGGTCGTGGGTGTTTTGTCGTAGCGTAGCGGATCTATCAGAACAACCCAGATCTCGTCCGGAAACATGTTGTTGGTCATGTGGACCGGACGCAGTACCGGACTGATCGGCGGATTGGACGAGAACAGGCCGTCCCAGTAATAATCGTTGCCAATCTTGACTGCCGGAAAGACGCTGGGAATGGCGGCCGAGGCCAAAATAGTTTCAACGGTAATTGGATCGGCGAGCGAATTGAAAATTCTGATTTTGCCATTGAGAACATTGGAAGCGCCCATGAATAACGCCGGGCTATGCGCCTCGATGAGCTGCGGTAGTTCATCAAAGTTAATGTGTGATTCAAGTAACCCTTTGAAGTCCAGGTAATGCTCACGCGGTAACAGATACGACGCGGACTGCTGGAGTAATTGGCTCAATTGCGATGAGGGGCTGCTTTCTAGCTTTGGCAAATGGCCGGCACCCGCTGCGCGAATCATGAAGGTGTTGATCTGATCGAGCCATTGTTCGAGGGGGCTGCTGGCTTTGAGCTCATCCCAGAATGCGGCGATGCGCTTTTGTACCGGGGTTTTGTCCCCGGCAGCCTGTTTGAGCATGCCGTACCAGGCCAGTGCCGTATTGACGGCTCCCCCCGAGGTACCGGTCAGTGCCACGATGTCATGCGTTTGATCTATACCATTGGCAAATAAGCCCTGTAGAACACCGGCCGTAAATGCCGTCTGACTACCACCGCCCTGGCATGCAATGGCGATACGTCTTTTTCGGGGTTGGGTCATCGAATGTTGGGTCTTGTCTAAATTGAAGAAATTGTTTGAATCAGCCTTTTAGCAATTATATGCGCCGAGAATTAGGGGGGTTTGGCGCAAAACAAAAAGCCCCGAGATTTCTCCCGGGGCTCTCTGCTGGGCTTAGCGCTGAAGCTTAGCCGCAAGTACCTACAGCGCCGCAGGCGGTGCAGAAGTCACAACCATCCTTTCGGATCATCGTAGTATTGCCGCACTCGCTGCACAGCTTACCTTGCACGGGTTTGACGGCGCCTTCTTCGGTCGGGGCCTGCAGGATCCCCATCTGTTTTACCGGGAAGCCGTTCTCATCCAGAATGCCCAGCATGTTGTAGCGGTGAAGGATGAGGTGGGCAAGGTAGGCAATGGTCGACGGGTAGGTCTGCTGTTTGCGCGAACCCGGTACGAAGGCCAACATATCGCCCAGCGGTTCCGGATAGTCGAGCAGCTTGCGTAGCTTCATGCCGATCCAGGCTGGGTCGATGACACGCATATCGGTGGACAGCAGCTTCGACAGACCGTCGAGGGCGCGCGGGTAGTTCCCCGACAGCCACATTGAGTACGGGCGGCTGACGCCATCCGGCAGGGTGATTTCCTTCAAGCCCAGAACGAAGTCTTCACCGGTGTTCGGGTTGAAGATATCGACAGTCCACGACAGCGTACCGTCGGTACCCGTTTTGGGTTCTTTCGGGCTCATCAGCGCATCAAACACCGGGGTGGGCAGATCCTGTTTGAACCAGCCCAGTTGCTCGACGCGGAAGCGAACCAGTTGTGCGAAGGCCGAGACTGACGACGACATCAGCTGACGCTCGCCATTGGGCGGGAAGGGCATTTCAAACGATTCGCCGGCCGATGGGGTGTTCGACAGCGAGTCTAGCTTCGTCTTCAGCCAGGCCGGATCGTTGGCGCGCATGTCCATCGACAGGGTCTTGGCTACGGCGCCCAGGCCGCGCGGTTGATCCGGGCCATTGACCCAGACTTCGAACGGCCAGGACTTGGCCTCCTGCTCGACGTGACCAACGAAGAGTGCAAACTTGCCGAACGGTGCGTCGATCATGTAGGTCCACGCCAGATTGCCTTCGGGAAGGTTCGGACGATTTGGCCAGCGCAGCGACGAGAGCACTGGTGCCGGCAGGTCCTTGATGTGCAGGCGGCGGTTGGCATCGCTGGTCACAAAGTCTTGCGGCTGCTTCTTCTCTTCTTCCTGTTTTGGCGTGTCGACTGACAGCACCGAGCCCAACACGCTGTTCGGGCGATAGGTGGCCAGACCCTTCAGACCGGCCTTCCAGGCTTGCATGTACAGATCTTGGAATTCTTCATAGGGGTAGTCGGCCGGGACGTTCACGGTCTTCGAGATCGACGTATCGATGTACGGGGCAACGGCAGCGACCATGTCCTTGTGGGCTTTGGCCGATAGCTCCAGCGCGGTCACGAAGTAATCGGGCAGGTTATTCACGTCACCGCCCAGGTGGCGGTACAGGCGCCATGCATGGTCTTCAACGGCGTATTCTTTGATGGTGCCATCGGCCATACGCTTCTTGCGGGTGTAGGTCCACGAGAAGGCCGGCTCGATACCGTTCGAGGCGTTGTCAGCGAAGGCCAGCGAGATTGTGCCGGTCGGGGCGATCGACAGCAGGTGTGAGTTGCGCAGGCCGTGCTTGCGAATCTCGGCCTTGATCTCGTTCGGCAGACGTGAGGCAAAGTTGCCGCCGGACAAATAGAGCTCGGCGTTGAACAGCGGGAAAGCGCCGCGTTCCTTGGCCAGATCGACTGAAGTCATGTAAGCGGTGTCACGCATGTACTCCGAGATCTTTGAGGCCATGGCCAGCGCTTCCTGCGAGTCGTAGCGCAGTTTCAGCATGTACAGCGCATCACCCAGACCGGTAAAGCCCAGACCCACACGGCGCTTGTTCATGGCTTCCTGATGCTGGTTCTGTAGCGGCCAGTGGGTGGCGTCGAGCACGTTGTCCAGCATGCGGGTCGAGACCTTGACCACCTCGCCGAAGGCGGCGAAATCGAAAGCAGCCTTTTCTCCGAATGGGTCGCTGACAAAATGCGTCAGATCGATGGAGCCCAGGCAGCAGCAACCATAAGGTGGCAGCGGTTGTTCGGCGCACGGGTTGGTGGCTTCGATCAGTTCGCAGTAGTTGAGGTTGTTGTCCTTGTTCATGCGATCCAGGAACAGGATGCCCGGCTCGGCGTGATCGTAGGTCGACTGCATGACCTGATCCCACAGATCGCGAGCGCGCACCTTGCGGTAGACCCACAGACCGTCTTCGCGCTGGTAGGCGCCTTCGGCCAGAATGTCTTCGTTCGGTTGCGCCACGTGCACGAGCTCAACGGTCTCGTCGGCTTCGACGGCCTTCATGAACGGATCGGTCACACCGATCGAGATGTTGAAGTTGGTCAGGTCACCCTTGTCTTTGGCGTGGATGAATAGCTCGATATCCGGATGGTCGCAACGCATTACCCCCATCTGGGCGCCCCGACGGGCGCCGGCCGATTCCACCGTTTCGCACGAGCGATCAAACACGCGCATGTACGACACCGGACCCGAGGCGCGTGATTGCGTGCCTTTGACCCGAGCGCCTTGTGGGCGGATCGACGAGAAGTCATAACCAACGCCACCACCACGACGCATGGTTTCAGCGGCTTCGGCTAGGGCGGTGTAGATGCCGGGACGGCCGTTAACGGTTTCAACCACCGAGTCACCGACCGGCTGCACGAAGCAGTTAATCAGTGTGGCTTGCAGATCGGTACCGGCGGCCGAGTTGATACGACCAGCGGGCACGAAGCCGTTTTCTTGTGCCCACAGGAATTTGCTTTCCCACTTGGCACGGTGCTTTTCATCTTCAACCTTGGCCAGGGCGCGTGCGACGCGGGCACGCACTTCGGCGATCGATTGTTCGTTACCTTTAGCGTATTTCTCGACCAGCACCTCGGCACAGATTTCCTGCGCGGGCAGGGTAGCGCGAGCGCTGGCGGCTGTTTTTGTCGTTGTCTCAGTTGTCATTGTTGTGTCCTTGAATGGGGTCGTTTATCGTCCAAGAAGAAATAAACCTGTTGTCAGAAATTTACTACATCTAGTGTTGCGATTCAAACTTTTCTCTATATATAGTGTGTTCTACCAAATCCAGACCCTATAAGCTTTCGCTGGGGTGAACCCGCCGGATGCCCTGATTTTTAAGGTAAAAATATTTTAAGGAAGGTTGACCCAGCGTATTGACTGGCTTTCAAAATTGGTCGGGCGTGCCAGGCGCACCGTTAATATGTTTGTTGCATGGCAACAGTCGGAACTGCCTACAGGGGCAGGGACTGCGTAAACAGCGTGCTAAAATTTGTGCACTTTTCAGCCTCTTGTCATGAAAACGGGCATGAAACGACATCAAAAAATCAAACCTCTTCGAGCCTAGACCCACGCCATGTCCGGAAATACGATCGGTACCTTATTTACAGTGACGTCGTTCGGCGAATCGCACGGGCCGGCCATCGGCTGCGTCGTGGATGGTTGTCCGCCAGGGTTGGCGTTGGCTGAAGTAGATATTCAGGCTGAACTAGATCGCCGCAAGCCCGGTACCTCGCGCCATGTTACGCAACGGCGCGAACCGGATGCCGTAGAAATTCTGTCCGGGGTCTTTGAAGGCAAGACCACGGGCGCGCCTTTGGCATTGCTCATTCGCAACCAGGACCAGCGCAGCAAGGACTACGGCAACATCGCCGAACAGTTCCGTCCGGGGCATGCCGATTACACCTACTGGCAGAAGTACGGGATTCGCGATTACCGTGGGGGTGGCCGATCGTCAGCGCGAGAAACGGCCGTTCGCGTTGCCGCGGGCGCCATTGCCCGCAAATGGTTGCAGGAACGTTACGGGATTCAAATCCGTGGCTGGATGGATCAGCTTGGCCCTATCGCTATTCCTTTCATGTCGGCAAACGACATCGATCAGAATCCATTCTTCGCCCCAAACAATGGCATCGTGCCCGAACTCGAAGCCTTTATGGATGCGCTGCGTAAAGACGGCGACTCGGTAGGCGGTGGTATTACCGTCATCGCCACCGGCGTACCGCCGGGCTGGGGCGAGCCAGTCTATGACCGCTTTGATGCCGATCTGGCACATGCACTGATGGGGATCAACGCCGTGAAGGGCGTCGAGATTGGTGCCGGCTTCGCTGCGATTGCCCAACGCGGGACCGAACATGGTGACGAAATGACGCCACAGGGCTTTTTGAGCAATAACGCCGGCGGTGTTCTGGGTGGCATTACCACGGGACAGGATGTCGTTGCCCGCATCGCCATCAAGCCGACATCAAGTATTCGTACACCGCGCCGGAGTATCAACGTGCGCAACGAAGAAGTCATGGTCGAAACCTTTGGCCGGCATGATCCGTGTGTGGCGATTCGTGCGACGCCGATTGCCGAAGCGATGCTGGCGATCGTGCTGATGGACCATGCGCTGCGTCATCGCGCGCAGTGCGGCGATGTCGATTCCGGGCTGCCGAATGTGCCGGCCAGCGCGCCCCGCGCCTGATCGACGCAACACCCGCTGGGTTTTTCCATGACTATCCGACCGCTTCCTTACTGGCGGTTGTCGTTCTATTACTTTTTCTATTTCGCCTTCATCGGCATCTTTTCGCCGTACTTCACGCTTTACCTGCAATCATTAGCCATGAGCGCGGCGGATATCGCGCTGTTGATGTCGCAGATGCAACTCATGCGACTGGTGGCGCCGACGTTCTGGGGTTGGCTGGCCGACAAGCGTGGAAGACAGGTCGATATCATCCGTCTTTCCGGACTGTGTGCCTGTGTTGGTTTTACCGGTTTCTTTCTGACCGATCACTTCGTCCAGCTATTTATTCCGATGACGTTGATGGCGTTTTTCTGGAGCGCCGCACTTCCGCTTGTTGAAAGCCTGACCTTTTCTCATCTCGCCCATGAGCCACACCGATACAGCCGTATTCGCGTCTGGGGTTCGGTCGGCTTCATCGTAGCGGTATTACTTGGTGGCACATTGTTGGATCATCTCCCCATTGGCGATGTTCCTGCGATGGTTTTTGTGGTGTTGCTCGGTATTCTGGTGACGTCGTTTGTTTTGCCGGAAGGGCGTCGTATCGCCAAGACCACGGCGGCACCAACCGGCGAAGATGCGCCGTTGGCAAGCTTGCGTTCGGTGGTGGCCGACAGACCGGTCTGGATGTTGCTCGTTGCCTGCTTTCTGATGTCGTCGGCACACGGTGTCTACTACGTGTTTTATTCGATTCACCTTGATGATCTGGGCTATAGCAAGGGCATGATTGGGCTGCTCTGGTCGCTGGGGGTGCTCGTCGAGATCGGACTGTTTATGGTGATGGCGCCGCTGATGAAGCGCTACAGCCTTCGGGTACTGCTATTGACGACTTATGCGGTGGCGGTTCTGCGTTTCCTCATGATCGGCTGGTGTGCGGAATCGCTCATACTCTTGCTGATCGCGCAGACCATGCATGGGCTAACTTTCGGCGTGCATCATGCCGCTGCGATTGCTGCCGTCAATCAATGGTTTCCGCAGCACATCCATGCCAGGGGTCAGGCGTTGTACTCCAGCATCTCGTTCGGTGGTGGCGGTTTGTTTGGCGGTATTGTGAGCGGCATGATCTGGGATTTTCTGGGCGCTGGCTGGGCGTTTACACTGGGCGCCGTGTTTTCGCTGGCTGGCTGGTTTTGTATTGCCCGGGGGATGCCCGCGTCGGGGTTATCCCGGCCCGCTAAATCGCCCGCCGGATAGAAGACTTGCCGACACCTGGAGCCCAAAAAGACAAGGGCTTGTGCGATAATTCCGCGCTTGATGACCGGTGCAGCATCTGAGGGTAAGTCCTGTTACTGGTACATTTTTTTGGAATTAGCCATGGCAAAAACGCTCTACGACAAATTGTGGGAAAACCATGTCGTCCGTCAGGAAGAAGACGGCACGGCGCTGATTTATATTGACCGCCATCTGGTGCACGAAGTCACTAGCCCGCAGGCCTTCGAAGGCCTGAAAATGGCCGGCCGCAAAGCTTGGCGTATCGACTCGGTGGTTGCCACGGCCGATCACAACACGCCGACCGATGGTTGGGAGAAAGCCGAGGGCACGGCCTGCATCGACGATGAAATTTCGCGTCTGCAGGTGGATACGCTGGACGCCAATATCCGTGCGAACGGTGCGTTAGCCTACTTTCCCTTCAAGGATCTGCGTCAGGGCATCGTGCACGTGGTCGGGCCGGAGCAGGGTGCAACACTTCCCGGCATGACCGTCGTCTGCGGTGACTCCCATACGTCGACTCATGGCGCCTTTGCGGCGCTGGCCTTCGGTATCGGCACTTCCGAAGTCGAGCACGTGCTGGCCACGCAGACGCTCGTCTCCAAAAAATCCAAATCGATGCTGATTCGCGTCGAAGGATCTCTGGGTAAAGGTGTGGGCGCCAAAGACATCGTGCTCGCCATCATCGGCAAGATCGGCACGGCTGGCGGGACGGGCTATGCCATTGAATTCGCTGGCAGCGCCATCCGTGGTCTGTCGATGGAAGGTCGCATGACCATTTGCAATATGGCGATCGAAGCCGGTGCCCGTGCCGGTATGGTCGCGGCCGACGATACGACCATCGACTATGTTCAAGGCCGTACATTTGCGCCGAAGGGCAGCGACTGGGACAAGGCGGTCGCCTACTGGCGCACGCTGCATACCGACGAAGGCGCGAGATTCGACAAGGTGGTTGAGCTTGATGCGCGCACGATTCAGCCACAGGTGACCTGGGGTACTTCGCCAGAAATGGTGATCGGCATCAACGATCAGATTCCCGATCCGGCCAAGGAGCAGGATCCTGTCAAGCGCGAGGGCATGGAGCGCGCCTTGGCTTATATGGGTCTGAATCCCAATACACCGATCGCCGGCGTGCCGATCGATAAGATCTTTATTGGTTCGTGTACCAACTCACGCATTGAAGACTTGCGTCAGGCAGCGGCGATTGTGCGCGGCCGTTCGGTTGCCGCCAACGTGATGCTGGCACTGGTGGTGCCGGGCTCGGGTCTCGTCAAGCGCCAGGCCGAAGAAGAAGGGCTGGACAAGATTTTCAAAGCCGCCGGTTTCGAGTGGCGCGAACCGGGTTGCTCGATGTGTCTGGGCATGAATGCTGACCGTCTGTCGCCAGGGGAACGTTGCGCCTCGACCTCGAACCGTAACTTTGAGGGCCGCCAGGGCCCGATGGGTCGTACCCACCTGGTAAGCCCGATTATGGCTGCTGCGGCTGCGATTGCCGGCCGCTTTGTTGATGTGCGGGAGGTGCTGTAATGGATAAGTTTGTTGTGCTCGATGGTCTCGTTGCACCACTGGATCGCGCCAACGTCGATACCGATGCCATCATCCCCAAGCAGTTTCTCAAGTCGATTAACCGTTCGGGTTTTGGTCCTTTCGCCTTTGATGAGTGGCGTTACATGGACGTCGGTCAGCCGGGGCAGGATTGCACCAACCGTCCGCTGAACTCGCAGTTTTCGCTGAATCAGCCACAGTTCAAAGGTGCTTCCGTCCTGCTGACACGTCAGAACTTCGGTTGCGGTAGCTCGCGCGAACATGCGCCGTGGGCGCTGCTCGATTATGGTTTCCGCGCCATCATTGCCGAATCGTTTGCCGACATCTTCTTCAATAACTGTTTCAAGAACGGCATTCTGCCGATCGTATTGCCGACGCCGGTGGTGGATCGCCTGTTTGCTGAAACACTGGCCACGCCGGGTTATCGTCTGGTGGTGGATCTGCCGAACCAGGTCGTGCGTACACCCACGGGTGATGCTATTCCGTTTGAGGTGGATGCTTTCCGCAAGGAATGCCTGATCAACGGTTGGGATGATATTGGTCTGACACTGCGTCACGCCGATGCCATCCATGTCTACGAAGACCGTCGTCGCCACGAACAACCCTGGCTTTTTGCCAAATAAATCTTTGGAGTCGCTGATGTCCCGCAAGATTCTCGTATTGCCAGGTGACGGCATTGGTCCCGAAATCACCGCCGAAGCCGTGCGCGTGCTCAAAGCACTCAACAAGGGTGGTCTGGGTCTGGAAATTACCAGCGGTCTGCTGGGCGGCTGTGCTGTCGACGCAACGGGCGAACCCTATCCGGCCGAGACGCGCGCCAAGGCCGAAGCAGCCGATGCCGTGCTGCTGGGTGCCGTGGGTGGCCCAAAATGGGACACGCTACCGCGCGAACAGCGCCCGGAGCGCGGTCTGCTCGGTATCCGCAAGCATCTGAATCTGTTCGCTAACCTGCGTCCGGCCATTCTGTATCCGGAACTCGCCAATGCCTCATCGTTGAAGCCGGAAGTGGTGTCGGGTCTGGATATCCTGATCGTGCGCGAACTGACCGGGGATATCTACTTCGGTCAGCCGCGTGGCGTTGAGGAGCGCGATACCGAGTGGGGTCGTCAGAAGGTCGGCTTTAACACCATGATCTACGCAGAAAGCGAAATCCGGCGTATTGCCCACGTGGCTTTCCAGGCGGCGCAGAAGCGCGGTAAGAAGCTGTGTTCGGTCGACAAGATGAACGTGCTGGAATGTACGCAGTTTTGGCGCGATATTTTCGAAGACGTGGCCAAGGATTATCCGGACGTCCAGCTCTCGCATATGCTGGTCGATAACGCCGCGATGCAGCTGGTCCGCGCGCCCAAGCAGTTTGATGTCATGGTCACCGGCAACATGTTCGGCGATATCCTGTCCGACGAAGCCTCCATGCTGACCGGTTCGATCGGTATGCTGCCCTCGGCCTCCCTCGACGAGAACAACAAGGGACTGTACGAACCCTCGCACGGTTCGGCCCCGGATATCGCCGGCAAGGGCGTCGCTAACCCGTTGGCGACGATCCTGTCCGCCGCCATGCTCCTGCGCTACACTTTCGGTCTGGAAGCCGAAGCCGTGCGTATCGAAAATGCCGTGCGCACGGTGCTGGCTCAGGGTTATCGTACGGCTGATATCTTTGAAGAGGGTACCCGTAAGGTGGGCACCCGCGAGATGGGTGATGCCGTACTGGCCGCGCTGTAATTAACAACACTACATAGAGTTCACTCGGAGATAAGAGTCATGGCAAAGCCTGTCGTTGGTCTGGTCGGTTGGCGCGGTATGGTGGGTTCGGTCCTCATGCAACGCATGCAGGAAGAAAAAGACTTCGCCCATATCGAGCCGGTGTATTTCTCCACCTCCAATGCCGGTGGTGATGCGCCGGCCTTCGGTGGTGTGAATTCAGGCGAAAAGCTGCAAGACGCCAGCAATATTGACGCGTTGAAGAAGATGGACATCATCCTGACCTGTCAGGGCGGCGATTACACCAAAGCGGTGTATCCAAAGCTGCGTGCTGCCGGCTGGAACGGCCACTGGATCGACGCAGCTTCGGCGCTGCGTATGGCCGATGATGCGGTGATCGTGCTCGACCCGGTCAACCGGGCAGTGATTGACTCGGCCTTGGCCAAGGGTGGCAAGAACTGGATCGGTGGCAACTGTACGGTGTCGCTGATGCTGATGGGCCTGGGTGGTCTATTCGAGCATAAGCTAGTTGACTGGATTTCGTCGATGACTTACCAGGCGGCTTCGGGTGCTGGTGCACAGAACATGCGTGAACTGATCGCGCAGATGGGGTCGATTCACGCATCGGTTGCTGATCTGTTGGCCGATCCGAAGTCGGCGATTCTGGAAATTGACCGCAAGGTGGCCGAAACCATCCGCTCGGATGCCTTCCCGAAAAAGAACTTCCGTAATACACCGCTGGCCGGTTCGTTGATTCCCTGGATCGACGTTCCTGTCGAGCATGGTCAATCAAAAGAAGAGTGGAAAGGCGGTGCCGAGTGCAACAAGATCCTCGGCAACCCACCATTCCGCTCGACCGGGTCGATCCCCATCGATGGTCTCTGTGTTCGTATTGGCGCGATGCGCTGTCACTCACAGGCGCTGACCATCAAGCTCAAGAAGGACGTGCCGCTGGACGAAGTGAGCGATATCATCGCCAAGGCCAATAATTGGGTAAAGGTCGTGCCGAACGATCGCGAGATCAGCGAGCGCGAACTGACGCCCGCCGCCGTGACTGGAACGCTCACAATTCCGGTCGGTCGTCTGCACAAGATGGCGATGGGCAATGATTACCTCGCGGCATTTACCTGTGGTGATCAGCTCCTCTGGGGTGCGGCAGAGCCACTGCGTCGTATGCTGCGAATTCTGGTCACCGGTTAATGGTTTGCTACGCGGGCAGATTGCTTCGTTGTGCCGTACTCGCTTCCTCGCCTACCTAATAGGTATGTCTCGGTCGCTCCGTGCGGTACGCCTCGCACTCTATCCCGCTCGCTAAACCATTTTCGTAGTTGCCTCACGCGCCTCGCTACTGCGAGGCGCTGTCTTTTGGATTGATTGAATCACTATGAACGTACCTGACTGGCCCTGGATGGTCGGTAGCCTGTTCCTCCTGCTGATCGGCATTTTTCTCGGCGTCAACATCGCGCGGGTTGGTGAACGGGCGCGTCATGGCGGGCACGAGTCGCCGCCGGCGGACGAGCGGCCGCGTATCACGCCCAAGCCCAAGGTTGACTGGGGTGCGATTAACCTCGACCTGTCGTCAGACGTAAACAAAGACCGTAAGTCGCACTAGCAATGACAAAGCATGCTTCGATCTGGACGCCCGCACTGAAACTGATCGGTGTCTTGGCAACGGCGATCGGGCTACAATCCACGCTCGGTCTGTGGCTGGCGGCGGTGCTGGTGCTCTGGGTGCTTGTTAGTCACCGACACCGATTTATGAAGCTGCTGCGTCGTTTGCGCTGGTTGATTCTGGTGCTCTTTGGGGTGACCTTGTTGAGCACGCCGGGTGCGGCACTGTTTCCACATTGGGGGTTGTACCCGACCAGTGAAGGTGCGCAACTGGCGATCACGCAATTGATGCGTCTGCTCGGTATGCTTGCGAGCGTGACGCTCTTGCTCGACTCTACAGATCAGCGCGCACTGGCCGCCGGGTCCTTAGCCTTGCTGCAGCCCCTTGCCGGGCGATCACAATGGCCGGAACGGGCGGTTGCACGTCTATTGCTGGTATTTAATTACCTCGAATCGGCACCGCCACCGCGCAATCTTCAAGACGTGCTGGTGCTGGCCGGTATGGAACGCGATGTGTCTGATGCACTCGCGACACAACTGGATCAGCCTGCAACAATCGAACTACCCTATGCCGTGTTGACCAGGCGAGACCTGCTGTTGGGGGGCGCTTTGCTGACGTTGAGTCTGTTAGCGCTGGCTTCGGGGCAAGCCGTATGACCGAGTTGCGACCACGACGCTGGGCGCTGGGCGTGGAATACGATGGTCGTTGCTTCCATGGTTGGCAGACGCAGGGACCCGCACCGCACGCCCTGGGCGATGGTCTGGCAGGTCGCGTATTGCCGACCATCCAGGATGCGTTGGAAAACGCCTTGAGCCAGATTGCTGATAGGCCGATTCAGGTCATGTGCGCTGGCCGAACCGACGCCGGGGTTCATGCCACCGGGCAAGTCGTTCACTTTGATACGACCGCCAACAGACCAGACACGGCCTGGGTGCGTGGGGTGAATGCCCTGTTACCCCATGCCTGCGCCATTCGATGGGCGAGAGCCGTGCCCGATGACTTTCACGCCCGTTTTTCTGCAACGGGGCGTCACTACCGCTACATTCTGCTCAATCGTCCGGAGCGTCCGGCCGTATTTGCCGGCCGTATCGGCTGGTTCCATCGGCCGCTGGATACCGCGTTGATGGCCGAAGCTGCCCGATCGATTCTGGGGACGCATGATTTTAGTGCCTTTCGCGCCGCAGAATGTCAGGCCAATAGTCCGATCCGCACCCTGACCGAGGCCCGTATCGTTCGCCACCGGGACTGGCTGGTATTTGATTTTGCCGCCAACGCCTTTCTGCAGCATATGATCCGTAATTTGGTCGGGGCTCTGGTCCATATCGGCAAGGGTGGCGCCGCGCCAGGGTTAATGGCCGAGTGGCTGCTTCAGCAAGACCGGACGGTGGCGCCGCCGACCTTTATGCCGGATGGTCTCTATCTGACCGGGGTCGATTATGATGTGAGCTTGAGTTTGCCTTCGTTTGACCGCACCGGGCAGGCGGGTGATCCCATCGGAATCTTCACTCTCTAAGACCATGACAGCATGAAGAATACAGTGATGCCTCGAATTAAAGTCTGCGGTCTGACCCGAGTGGAAGACGTGCAGGCGGCGGTTGCCGCCGGTGTCGATGCGATCGGCCTGGTGTTCTACCCGGATAGCCCACGCCACGTCAGTATTGAACAGGCGGCCGCCCTGTGCCGTCATGTGCCGCCCTTTGTCACCATCGTCGGGCTGTTCGTCAACGCCTCGCGTGCGCAGGTGCATCGAGTCATTGAAGCGGTACCGCTCAATCTGCTGCAGTTCCATGGGGATGAAACCGCCGATCAGTGTGAAGGTTTTGGCCTGCCTTACCTGCGTGTGGCGCGGGTTCGGCCGGGGGTGGATCTGTTAGAATTCGCAGCACAATTCCCTTCGGCGCGTGCGCTGTTGCTCGACACCTGGACCCCGGTCTACGGTGGAAGTGGTGAGTCCTTCGACTGGTCACTGGTGCCGGCGGCCTGTCCGCTCCCAGTGATTCTTTCTGGTGGGCTGAGCCCCGACAACGTGGCCGACGCCATTCGTCAGGTCCAGCCGGCTGCGGTCGACGTGTCTTCGGGAGTGGAAAGTGCCAAAGGCATCAAGGATGCCGCCAAGATTCGTGCCTTCGTCAGCGCCGTGCGTGGTGTCTGAAAGGGCAATCCTCAGTAGCGAGAAAGTTCGGACAATGATGTCTTACGATTACCCTGATGCCCGCGGTCACTTTGGTCCTTACGGCGGCTCCTTTGTCTCGGAGACGCTGGTTGCCGCCCTCGAGCAGCTCAAGCATGCCTACGCGCATTACAGCCGCGATCCAGCGTTCATTGCCGAATTTCAAAGTGAGCTCAAGCATTTTGTGGGCCGACCCAGTCCGATTTATCACGCCAAGCGCTGGAGCGAAGCGCTGGGTGGTGCGCAGATCTATCTCAAGCGCGAGGATCTGAATCACACGGGCGCCCACAAAATCAATAACACCATTGGCCAGGCGTTGCTGGCCAAGCGCATGGGTAAGCCGCGTGTGATTGCTGAAACCGGTGCCGGTCAGCATGGTGTGGCCTCGGCCACCGTCGCGGCGCGATTCGGCATGAAGTGCGTGGTGTATATGGGGGCCGAGGATGTGGGGCGCCAATCGGCCAATGTCTATCGCATGAAGCTGCTGGGTGCCGAAGTTGTCCCCGTCAGCAGCGGCTCAAAGACACTCAAAGACGCGCTCAATGAAGCCATGCGCGACTGGGTGACGAACGTGGAAGATACCTTCTACATTATCGGTACCGTCGCCGGGCCGCATCCATATCCCAAGATGGTGCGTGATTTCAATTCGGTGGTCGGAAAAGAATGCGTCAAGCAAATGCCGGAGATGGTGGGGCGCCAACCAGACGCCGTGATTGCCTGTGTCGGTGGTGGTTCCAATGCCATGGGTATTTTTTATGACTACATTTCGCACGAGCAGG
Source organism: Rhodocyclaceae bacterium (assembly GCA_018883385.1). Classification (GTDB taxonomy): domain Bacteria; phylum Pseudomonadota; class Gammaproteobacteria; order Burkholderiales; family Rhodocyclaceae; genus Fluviibacter. The sequence goes on from VEQD01000003.1 coordinate 66,897, forward strand.
TGCGACTGATCGGGGTCGAAGCCGCTGGCGATGGGATCGATACGCCGCGTCACGCTGCGTCACTGCAGTTGGGCAAACCGGGCGTGCTGCACGGTAACCGCACCTACCTGCTGCAAGACGACAACGGCCAGATCATTGAAACCCATTCCATCTCGGCCGGCCTGGATTACCCGGGTGTCGGCCCCGAGCACGCCTGGCTGAAGGATAGTGGCCGTGCCGAATACGTCGGGGCGACCGATGCCGAAGCGCTGCAGGCCTTCCATGACCTCTGCCGGATCGAAGGGATTATTCCGGCACTGGAGTCGAGCCATGCGCTGGCCTATGCGGCCAAGCTCGCGCCGACCTTACCGAAAGACAGGATTTTGTTGGTCAACCTGTCGGGTCGCGGTGACAAGGATCTGCACATTGTGTCGGAAGCCAGTGGCATGGAATTCTATTGCCGCCAGAGCTGTCGCACGGCATTTGCCAAGGCCGGCATGCAGGTCAACGACCGCAATGCGGAGGGCAAATAATGGGTCGTATCGCTGACACATTTGCGGCGTTGGCCAAGCAGGGTCGCAAAGGCCTGATCCCCTACATCATGGCCGGCGATCCATCGCCGACGCTCACCGTCGATCTGCTGCATACCTTGGTCGAAGGCGGTGCGGATGTCATCGAGCTGGGTGTGCCATTCTCCGACCCCATGGCCGATGGTCCGGTCATTCAGCGCGCTGCCGAGCGCGCCATCGCCAACGGTGTTGGCTTGCATCAAACGCTGGCGCTTCTGGCAGCGTTTCGTAAAACCAATCAGCAAACCCCAGTGGTGCTGATGGGCTACGCCAACCCCATCGAATGTATGGGTGTCGATGTGTTTGTCCAAGCCGCCAAAGCAGCGGGCGCCGACGGTGTGTTGGTCGTCGACTACCCGCCGGAAGAGTCGGATCAGTTTGCCCAACAGCTGCGCGCGGTCGACATGGATCCGATCTACCTGCTGGCGCCCACCTCGACCGAAGAGCGGATCGCTGCCGTTGCCAAGGTGGCCAGTGGTTACCTGTATTATGTGTCTCTCAAAGGCGTGACTGGTGCGGGCCACCTCGACCTGCATGAAGTGTCTCAGCGAATTCCTCAGATCCGTGCCAAAACGGGTTTGCCCGTGGGTGTGGGTTTTGGTATTCGTGATGCAAGTACAGCGGAGCGTCTGGCCGGTATGGCCGACGCGGTCGTCGTTGGCAGTCGGCTGATTGACGCCATCACTGAAGCGCCAAAAAGCGAGGTACGTGCCGCGCTGCTTGCGGTCATGAAAGATATTCGCGCTGGGGTCGATCAAGCCAGCACTAACCAATCACAGAACTGAAGCATCGAACGATAGGAGCACACGATGAACTGGGTTAACAAACTGCTGCCCCCGAAGATCAAGCGTGCCGAGGGCAAGCAGCGCAAAAGTGCGTTACCAGAAGGCCTGTGGTGCAAGTGCCCCAACTGTGAAACGGTTTTGTATAGTGCGGACCTCGAAGCCAATATGCAGGTCTGCCCGAAATGCGAGCACCATCATCGCGTCAAGGCTCGACAACGACTGGATATGCTCATGGATGCGCATGGTCGTGTCGAAATTGGTACAGAAGTTCGTCCGAAAGATGCACTCAAATTTGTCGATAGTCGGCCGTACCCGGTGCGTGTTGAAGAAGCCCAGAAGCAAACCAATGAAACCGATTCGCTGGTCGTCATGCAGGGCGAGATCGAAGCCGAGCCTGCCGTGGTTGCCTGTTTCGAATTCGAGTTCATGGGGGGCTCGATGGGCTCCGTACTGGGCGAACGTTTCGTCCGTGGTGTTCGTGCCGCGATTGAGAATAAATGCGGTTTCGTGTGTATCACTGCCTCAGGCGGTGCGCGTATGCAGGAAGGCCTGTTTTCGTTGATGCAGATGGCCAAGACAACGGCGTCGATTTCCGAACTGGCACGCCATGGCCTGCCGTTCATTACTGTGCTCACCGATCCGACCATGGGGGGGGTGTCTGCCTCATTCGCTTTTGTCGGTGACGTGGTGATTGCCGAACCGAATGCACTCGTAGGCTTCGCTGGCCCGCGCGTGATCGAACAGACGGTGCGCGAAAAACTCCCGGAGGGCTTTCAGCGTGCAGAGTTCCTGCTCGACAAGGGCGCTATCGATATGATCGTTCATCGCAAACATCTGCGCGATGAGTTGTCGTCGCTGCTTCGTCTGCTACGCAAGGAGCCGGTCTGCTCCTGATTGATTGCAACGGGCGGTAGCAGTATGCAAGCTCAGTACCACGATTTGGCCGCCTGGCTGAATCACATTGAACGCATGCACCCACGCGGTGAGGCTGGCATCGAGCTCGGCCTCGATCGTGTCGCCATTGTGGCTGCCGAGTTACGCCACGCCAAACGGCTGGCCGGTAAACCCATCTTCACGGTAGCAGGTACCAACGGCAAGGGTTCGGTTGTCACCTATCTCAGCAACATCCTGGATCGCGGTGGCTACCGGGTGGGTACCTACACAAGCCCACATCTGGTCCATTTCAACGAACGGATGCGCCTCAACGGTATCCCGGTAGAGGATGCGCGCATTGTCGCTGCCTTTGATCGTGTGGAGGCGGCTCGTGCCGCAACGGGTGAATCGCTGACCTATTTTGAATTCACGACGTTGGCCGCGATCGAAGTTTTTCTCGCGGCAGACGTTGAGGTGCTGGTACTCGAGGTCGGCCTGGGCGGTCGCCTGGACGCGGTCAATCTTTATGATCCCGATGTCGCCGTCGTGACTGGGGTTGCCCTAGATCATCAGGAATACCTGGGCGATACGCGAGAGGCGATCGCGCTAGAGAAAATTGGCATCGCACGCGCCGGCCAACCGATTATTATTGCCGAACCGGATCTGCCTGTCCCGGCCCGTAAGCAACTGGCAGAAAAGGGTGCCATTGTGTACCTAGTTGGAGAAGCCTTCGGTTTCGAGCCCCTGCCGGGAGAGGAGGGCAAACCCAGCATTCAGTGGCGCTATTGGCTGCGTCAACCCGGCGTTCCTATCGAAGCGGTTCAGCGCCGCGGGGGGTTGGCTTATCCGGGGCTGCGCGGCAAGATCCAGTTGCGTAATGCAGCGGCCGCCATGACAGCCATTGACTGTCTGCAAGACCGTCTACCCGTGGCCATGGGCGCTATCCGACGTGGCCTCCTGGAGTCTGAGCTGGCCGGACGTTTTCAGGTGATCCCGGGGCCGCCCGATCTGGTGCTTGATGTGGCGCACAATCCCGAGGCGGCCGGGGTGCTGGCGGCCAACCTGGGTCAGCTTCCCTTTGCCCATACGCAGCATGGCATCCTGGGCATGATGGCCGATAAGGATCTGATCGGTGTTCTTAAGCCTTTACTCAAGCAGATTAACCGCTGGTACCTGGCGCCATTGGATAGCCCGCGTTCGGCGACCCTGGCGCAGCTTCAGGAAACACTAGTCGACCTGGGGGTCAAGCCGACCCAGATTGAGACCTATGAAAATCCGGCCAGCGCTTATGCTGCAGCACGAAAAAACGCGGGCGAGAGTGATAGAATTGTCGCCTTCGGATCTTTCCTAACAGTCGCGGACGTCCTACGGGACCTTGGCAGAACGGCATGAAGCCAGATACTCCGGATTCAGATAGTCAACAGGAACTCAAAAAGAGTGCCCGACGTCGTTTAATCGGCGCGGTTTTTTTCGTCATCGTGGCCGCCGCCGTGCTTCCCATGATCATGGATACGGCACCGCCGCCGCAACTCAACGACTTCCGAATCGTGACCGCAGAAGAGCGCAATGCGCCCGCACCGGTTGCCGTACCAACTTCGGTGCCCGCCGTATCCGAACCCGCTACGCCAGCGCCTCCTGTTGCCCAGAGCGAGCTTAAAACAGTCGATGCGACTGCTCCAGCGAAACCAACGGAGTCCGTACCGGCAGCACCTGTGGTTGTGGCTGCCGTTGAACCACCCAAGCCGGCAGTCGTTACCGAACCCAAGCCCGAAGCCAAGCCCGAAGCCAAGGCGCCGTTAGAGAAGAAACCCGAATCCGCCACGCCGGCTGAGAAGACTGCCGAAAAGAAAACGGACAAACCGGCCGATAAAAAAGACGCCAAGGATCAGCCGGGGCAGTATTACATTCAGGTAGGCGTTTTTGCCGATGCCGATAACGTCAAGCAAGTCCGGGCCAAACTCAAGGCTCAGGGCATCAGCAGTTGGACGGAAGAAGCGACCGGTAATCTGGCAGGCAAGACTCGCGTCAAAGCCGGTCCGTTCCCGAGCAAAGAAGCCGCCGACAAGGCGCTCGCCAAAATTACCAAAGCCGGCATGAACGGCATGATTGCCAAGAAATGATCACAGTCGTGACCGGGTGCGCGCCCAGCCACGTCCTGTCCGATATCCCCTCTGTTTTCTGCTCAGCCTGCCATGACCGGTCTTGATTACGCCATTATTGCTATCCTGGCGGCCTCCGTGCTGCTGGGTGCCTGGCGTGGCATGGTCAGTGAAGTCCTCTCACTGGGCTCATGGATTGTCGCGTTTCTGGTCGCGCGCGAATGGGGCGAGCAGGTCGGTACCCAATTGCTGGCGCCGTATCTCACCGTGACGTTCTGGCAAATTGCTGGCGGCTGGATTTTGTTGTTTATTGCCACCATTTTGGTGGTCTCGATTTTCCGTGCCTTACTGCGCAAGACACTGCACGCCATTGGCCTTGGTTTTTTTGATCGAACACTGGGTATGGTATTTGGTGCTGCGCGTGGGGTACTCCTGATTCTTTTGCTGGTCGCCATAGGCGGCATGACCAAGTTGCCTGAAGAATCCTGGTGGCGGCAGGCGCGTTTTGCACCGTTGACGGCGCAGGGGGTGTCGTTGATCAAGCCCTGGTTGCCCAACGATCTGGCCAAACACATTGCCTATGCCGATGCGCTGAGTCAGGTGGCGCCGCAATTGGCGCCGCAGCTTGTCCCTCAGCTTACTCCCCAAGCCTCGCAGCCTGTATTCCAACAGGCACCCAAGAATCCAATTTCCAGATAATCGAGATAGATCATGTGCGGAATCATTGGCGTTGTTGCTACCACTCCGGTTAATCAGCTGCTCTATGATGGCTTGATGGTGCTTCAGCACCGTGGTCAGGATGCGGCCGGTATCTCTACCGCCGAAGGCAGCACCTTTCACATGCACAAGGGACCAGGCCTCGTACGCGACGTCTTCCGGACCCGGAACATGCGTGCGTTACCGGGCAACTGGGGCATTGCACACTGCCGTTATCCGACAGCTGGCTCGGCCTACAACTTTGCCGAAGCGCAGCCGTTTTATGTGAACTCACCATTCGGTCTGATGCTGGCACATAACGGTAACCTGACCAATGCCGAGTCGCTCAAGCAGCAGCTCTTCAAGCAGGATCTGCGTCACATCAATACCAACTCCGATTCTGAAGTGTTGCTCAATGTGCTCGCACACGAACTCCAAAAATCAGCACGCGGGACGGCGCTGGATAAAGAGGCCATTTTTAAAGCAGTGCGGGGTGTGCATCAACGCGTCCGGGGTGCCTATGCCGTCGTGGTCATGATCGCTGGCTATGGTCTGCTGGCCTTTCGTGATCCGTTTGGCATTCGTCCCTTGGTGCTGGGCAAAAATGACACCCCGGAAGGTACGGAGTGGATGCTGGCATCCGAATCGGTCCCTCTCGATACGCTGGGTTTTGAACGCGTCGACGACGTAACGCCCGGCGAAGCGGTCTTCATTGACCTCGATCGCAACATGTCGCGTGAGCAATGTGCCGAGCGTCACGAACTGTCGCCATGTCTCTTCGAATACGTCTATCTGGCCCGTCCGGATTCAACCCTCGATGGGGTGTCGGTGTATGAGACACGACTGCGGATGGGCGAGACACTGGCTGCAAAAGTGCGCAAGGTCATTGACCCCAAAAACATCGACGTTGTTATTCCCATTCCGGATTCGTCACGGCCCGCTGCCTTGCAGATGGCGCAGGCGCTGAGCATTCCCTTCCGCGAGGGCTTCGTCAAAAATCGTTACATTGGCCGCACGTTCATCATGCCGGGTCAGTCGACGCGTAAGAAGTCGGTACGCCAGAAGTTGAACACGGTGCCGCACGAGTTTGCCGGCAAAAACGTGATGCTCGTTGATGATTCGATCGTGCGCGGCACCACCAGCCACGAGATCGTTGAAATGGCGCGGGCGGCTGGCGCCAAGAAAGTTTATTTTGCTTCCGCCTCGCCGCCGGTGCGTTTTCCTAACGTCTATGGCATTGACATGCCGACCCGAGGTGAACTGATCGCCACGGGCCGAACCGATGCGCAGATTGCTGCACTGATCGGTGCCGACGAACTGATTTACCAGGATCTTGATGCGCTTGAAGCCTCGGTGCGCGAATGTAATCCGCGGATCCATCAATTTGATGCCTCCTGCTTTAATGGTCGCTACATTACCGGTGATGTCGATGAGGCCTACCTGGATAATGTCGAACGCGCACGCAATCAGAAACCGGCCAACACCTCTACCCAGGATGACGATGACGAAAGCGGCAATGCCGCCCAGCAGATTGAAATGTTCGTCCGACGCCCGGGGCAGTAAAAGAGCGACATCATGACTGACAACCAGAAGAAACCCTTGCCGGCAGACCTCTCGATCGACACGCTCGCCGTACGCGCAGGGATGGATCGCACGCATCATCGCGAGCACAGCGAGGCAATGTATCTGACATCGAGCTTCGTTTTTGATAATGCGGCACAGGCGGCAGTCATGTTCTCGGGTGAAGAAGACGGCAACGTTTACGCGCGCTTTACCAATCCCAGTGTGACGCTATTCGAAGAACGCCTGGCTGCACTGGAAGGCGCCGAAGCCTGTATCGCCACGGCCAGTGGCATGGCCGCCATTACGGCCATGATCATGGCTAATCTCAGTGCCGGCGACCACATCGTCGCCTCGAAATCCCTATTCGGATCAACTATTCAGCTGCTGGGTACGATCCTGCCACGTTTTGGTATCGAGACCACCTTTGTGTCGCTGACAGATCCTGCCGAGTGGGCTGCGGCCGTTCGACCGAATACCAAGCTCCTGTTTTGCGAAACCCCGTCGAATCCGCTCACCGAGGTTGGCGACATTGCTGCCTTGGCCGCCATCGCCCAGAAGCATGGCGTGCTGCTTGCCGTCGACAACTGTTTCTGTACCCCCGTATTGCAAAAGCCTATGGCCTTGGGTGCCGATATCGTGGTGCACTCAGCCACCAAGTATCTGGATGGCCAGGGTCGCGTGCTGGGCGGTGCGGTCTGCGCCAATAAGGCCATCACTGAGAAGATCTTTGTGTTTCTGCGCTCCACGGGTCCAACTCTGTCTGCCTTTAACGCCTGGGTTCTGGGCAAGGGTCTCGAGACGCTGGGTATTCGTATGCGCGCCCAATCGGCCTCGGCGCTGGAGCTTGCACGCTGGCTTGAAGCGCACCCCGGCGTCGAACGTGTTTACTATCCCGGTTTGCCCTCACACCCGCAGTACGCGCTCGCCCAACGCCAGCAGTCTGGGGGCGGGGCGATCGTCAGTTTTGAAGTCAAGGGGGGTAAAGAGGCTGCTTGGCGTGTGGTAGACTCCTGTCAGCTGTTATCGATTACCGCCAATTTGGGCGATACGCGTACAACGCTCACGCATCCGTCCACCACGACACATGGTCGTATCACGCCGGAAGCTCGTGCCGCTGCAGGCATCAAAGATAATCTGCTGCGCATGGCTGTGGGCTTGGAGTCGATCGATGACATCCGTAACGACCTGTCGCGTGGCCTTCCTGTCTGATTGATTCGCCGGAACGTGCCGAACGTCGCAGCCTGTTCCTGATCTGCTTTTAATTTGCGCCCGCGCGCTCGCCCATGAGGGCCATGACGATGTCTTTTGAACAGTTCTCTTTGAGTGAATCGCGTCTGAAAGCGATTCAGGATGCCGATACCTCCGGTGCGTTGACACCCACGCCCGTGCAGGCCGCACTGATCCCGCTCATTCTGACCGGTAAAGATGTGCTGGTTGGCGTGCCCGCCGGTTCTGGCAAAGCTGCTGGCTACGCGATTCCCACGCTGGATCTCTTACAGCGCGAAGATGCTGCACTCACGCAGGTGGCTGGCCGTGGTCCGCGTCTCCTGGTGCTGGTGCCGACCCGTGAGGTTGCACTGCAGGTCCTGGATGCGTTCCGCACCTACGGCCGTCACGACAACTTTTATTCATTTGCCGTTTATGGGGGTGTCAGTATGCACCCGCAGGTGCAGGCGCTGCAGCGTGGTCTGGATGTCCTGATCGCCACACCGGGGCGTTTACTGGATCATCTTGGCCAAGGTCACGTCAATCTCGACAGCGTCAAAGTACTGATCTTCGACGAAGTCGACCGCATGATGGATATGGGCCAGGCTGTCGAGCTGGAACGGCTCTACCCCCTGTTGCCCAGCGCGCGCCAAACCGTGGTGCTGGCCAGTTCGCTGGGTGATGATATCCGCCACTTTGCCAATGGCCTGCTTAATTATCCGGAGGAAGTGGTCATTGATCGGGGCGACGATCTCACTTCCCAAGTTCACCAGCGCTTTATTGCCGTCGATCCGCATCGCAAGCGTGAGCTGATGGCGCAGCTATTCAAGGAAGAAGCCTGGCCTCGCTCGTTGGTCTTTGCCCGCACCAAGTTTGGTGCCGAGGGTCTGGCCCGTAAACTGGCGAAGGGCGGCATTACGGCCTTCGCCTTACATGCCCATCGTGGTCAACCACCGCGCGGTCGCGCACTGGATGAGTTCCAGAACAATCAACTCAACGCGCTCGTCACCACGGATATGGCTGTTCGTGGTTTCGAGATGGATGGGATTCAACGGATCGTGCATTACGATCTGCCGGCTGTTCCGGATGATTACCCGTCACGGCTGAGTCGTGTGCTTAATGGTGAGGACGGCCGCATTGGCGACACAGTTGCCTTTGTGACGCATGACGATGCCGTCCTGGTGAAATCCATCGAGCGTTTGCTGGGTACCCCGATTCAACCGGAGGTGATTTCGGGTTTCGAACCGTTGTCGCCGGAGGCTTTGGCCGAGTACCAGGCCGAACAGGCTGCCAAATATGCTGCCGACCCACGCAACGCGCGCCCATCAGCCGGCGAGGGTGCAGAAGAGGGCGTTGAGGGGGGTGGCGACAATGGTGATTTCGACGAGACAGATGAAGACCGCCAACCGGTGGAACTCGACGAAGAGGCCAAAGCACGCCTGGAAGGCGAAGCCTGGCTCTATGCGCGTCAACAGGCCAATCAGCGTCCACCGCGCGGTCGCAAGCCGCGTGACCCGGATGCGCAGCCGTATTTCCCCGATGATCGCGACCCCTGGGAAAACCTTCCTGAAGATAAGCTCTACATCCTCGACGCCATGGTCAACGGCAACAGTCTCGCACCGGGTGAAACTGATCCACTGACCGCGTTGCAGTTCATCGACGACGACGAAGCCTGGGAGGACGATGATCGCCAGCCGCGCGGCGCTAATGCCCATGTGCGCGACATCGTCAGCGAATTCCGACGCGAGGCTCGCGAAGATCGCAATCTTCATCGCGAGCTTGCCGGTATGCCGGCGCTGCAGAGTCTGCGTAAGAGTCATCGGGGCAAGAAGCCGTTTGCCAAAGGACAAAACAAATCCACCAACGGCAAACCGTTCCGGGGCGGTCAAAGCGCCAATGGGGGCGCTTATCAGGGCGCCAAGCCCGGCGGGGGACAAAAGCCTTCCGGGCCACGTCCGGCTGGCGCAGGTGCCAAGCAATTCCGCAGTCGTACGGGTGGCCCACGCCGCACTCGACCGCCGAAGGCCGAGTCAAGCTAGACTCAACCTGATAGAATTTCGCCTGCATCAAACAAAGGGTCTGTGGCCGAGTGGTTTAAGGCAGCGGTCTTGAAAACCGCCGTAGGTGTGAGCCTACCGTGAGTTCGAATCTCACCGGACCCGCCAGTTTCTCGGCTCGGAGCGTCGCTTCGGGCCGTTTTCATCTGCGGCGGTGCGGGTTTGCATCTTGCGGTGGGCATCATAGAATGGCCGTATAAGAACACCGCTCACGGAGAATCCTCATGTACCGCGCCCTACAGATCAACAAGGATGACGCCGGCTATCGCACCGAGTTGAACGAACTCGATGAGTCGCAATTGCCTGAAGGCGATGTGACCGTTCAAGTCGCCTGGAGCACACTGAACTACAAAGACGGGCTGGCCATTACGGGTAAAGGGCCGGTGGTGCGTAAGTTTCCGCTGACGCCGGGCATTGATCTGGCCGGCACCGTGATTGAGAGTGCGCACCCCTGCTGGAAGGCAGGCGACAAGGTCATACTCAACGGCTGGGGCGTCGGCGAAACGCATAGTGGCTGCTTGGCGCAGAAAGCACGGCTCAATGGAAACTGGCTGGTGCCGTTACCGCCGACGTTTAGCGAACGTCAGGCCATGGCCATCGGCACGGCAGGCTATACCGCTATGCTCTGTGTGCTGGCGCTGGAAAAACACGGCGTCAAACCCGCTGATGGCGAGATACTGGTCACGGGTGCCAATGGCGGTGTCGGCAGCGTGGCGATCATGCTCCTGGCGAAGCTGGGTTACTCCGTGATCGCCTCTACCGGGCGCCCCGAGGAAGAAGCCCATCTCAAAGCCCTGGGCGCTGCCGGCATTATCGACCGCAAAGAACTATCGGATCCGGGCAAGCCGCTGGGCAAAGAGCGCTGGGCCGGCGTCATTGATTCGGTCGGCAGCACCACGCTGGCCAATGCCTGTGCCACGACCAAGTACGCCGGCGCAGTTGCCGCCTGCGGCCTGGCCGGTGGGGCGGATTTCCCGTCGACGGTCATGCCCTTTATCCTGCGCGGCATCACCCTCTATGGCATTGACAGTGTGATGGCATCTTCCGATCGACGGATCGAAGCCTGGCAGCGCCTGGCCAAAGATCTGGATATTGCCAAGCTCGATGCCAACACCACCGAAATTGGCTTGGCCGAGTCGATCAACGTTGCGGCCCAATTACTGGAAGGCAAAGTGCGTGGACGCGTTGTTGTGGACGTTAATCGATAGGGTGAATGTCCGCCCAGTCCTAGACAAGCTGTTTAGGTAGGTAACGCAGATGTTCTGGCTGGATGGGGTAATTTGGTAAATATTCCCGGAGTGCCTGGAATACCAGTTCCGCTTGTTGCATGTCTCGTTGCTTCTTGACCGGTTGGCGATTGGTCTGATGAGACAACCATGCCTTGTGCACCATGAAGGCTCTGGGGTCGGGTACGCGCAGACGGATCGGCATGCCGTTTGCGGCAATGACAATCACTTCTTCGACGGGGGCATTGCACAGCCATTTGAGTGAAG
>VEQD01000003.1:78316-82491 GCA_018883385.1 Rhodocyclaceae bacterium
TGAGACAACCATGCCTTGTGCACCATGAAGGCTCTGGGGTCGGGTACGCGCAGACGGATCGGCATGCCGTTTGCGGCAATGACAATCACTTCTTCGACGGGGGCATTGCACAGCCATTTGAGTGAAGGCACTTCGGCTGTACGTAGGTCGTCTTTGGCGAATTGTACAATTTCGTTATGCCACATTTCACGTTCTGGAATAATGAGGTCCACCATAAAGCCCTCGTCATTGACGGCTCGAAAGCCGTTCTTCTTCATCGGCTCAAAGGTCTTATCGGCCTTTCGAAGGAGCCCCATCAGGCCATTGTTATCCATTCGTTTGCTGATCAGCGAGAGTTTTTTGCGAGGGTCATAGAGCAGATCTACATCGCCGGATGCTAGTAGTTCTTTGGCAAACTGAACGGCGGCCATACTTTCATAGGCCTATAAGGCGTGCGTTCCTACGAGTCTGAAGTCGTTTCATGCGGCCGATTGGTCCAGCGTGTTTAGAATATCTGACACAATTTTTGGCATGCGCCCAAGGCGAACAGCGCGGTTTAGTCGTGCTTGTTCGTTGATCTTTTTCTTAATGGCCGAGAAGCGCTCTTCTGCTCTGTTTTTGCCCGCGTTAAATGCAGCGTAGATTTCTTCAGTCTCGGGCGAACGCACACCCAGTGAGTGGCCATAACCATCGGCCCCCGATGCCCGGAAAAGGTAATCTTTGCCTTTAGACACCTTCCATTTCATGCCATACTTGTGCGCAAGTACCTGAAAGCGTGCCTGCTCATAAGCCTCATAGAGTTGGTTACTATCAATCAAAAACAGGCGCTGCTGTTCATTGAGCGGTTTCATTGCGTTTTCCCGTAAAATCTATTTTTTAATTTACGGGAAAACATCAATTAAAGCAGATGGTTAAAAACTTTTATGCGCCATATAGAACGGATCAATCTAGATCAAGACCCCGAAGCAGCCCATTACCTTAAAACTGAAATCGTCCAGGTGGAGTTCGCTCAGTCACCGGGTGAGCTTATCAGCCTCGAAGGACCAAATAAATATCAAGTAGGCGATGCCATCATTACCGGCAGTACCGGCGATCGCTGGAGTGTAGATCGGCATCGTTTTGATGCGAAGTATCAGGCCGTTGCCCCATCAGTCGATGGGCAGGATGGTTGTTATACGGCCAAACCCGTCCCGGTTCTGGCCAAACAGATTCACGAAGCGTTTACGGCCGCACGCTCGGCCGGGCGTGATGTGTTACGGGGCGAAGCAGGGGATTGGCTGATGCAATATGGCCCCGGCGATTTTGGCGTGTGCGGCAGGCGCCGTTTCGAGCGCGTCTACAAACGGGTCGACCAAAGCGCGGTCAGCAGTACCTAGGGTTTTGCTTCAACGAAGTCGATGGGCGCGGTCGCATCAGCCCAGCAGTTGGGGGTTTCATACAGACGTATGCGTTCCAGCTTCAGATTATTGCCGTAGGCGTGCGTGTAATGCGGTTCAAGGATCCGGAACGCGGCCTTCGCCAGGTTTTCGGCAGTGGGCACCACGTCTAGCAGTACGGTTTTATGGCCGGGGATCTTTTCGAGGAGCAGTACGACCTCGGTATCGCCCTCATAGACCAGAAACGCGTGATCCCATCGGTCAACCACCTCCCGCAGGGCGATTGTTTTGATGTCGCCAAAATCCATCACCATGCCATTGGCCGGATCACCGGTTTTCTCGATCACCTCACCCGACAGGGTAATCTCCATGGCGTAGCGATGCCCGTGCAGATGACGGCACTGGCTACGGTGATCGGGGATGCGGTGGCCGGCGTCAAATTCCAGCCGGCGTGTGATGCGCATGACTTCTGGCAAATTCCGGTTTAAATCAAGGCCATGATTGTATCATTGCAGCATGAGCGACCCGAAGTCACCCGTCACTGCCCAAGTCAGCGGTCAGCCTGTGAAATGGCTGACATTTAGCGATCATGATCCGGATTTTCTGAATCTGACTTATGTCTATCCGGTGCTGTCGCGTCGGATGCAGGGCATTTCGATCGGCATCAATCTCAACACCAATAACGCCTGTAACTGGGCGTGTGCCTATTGCCAAGTACCCGGGCTCCATCGCGGTGACGCACCCAACGTCAACCTGGGTCTACTCGAGGCCGAACTCAAGGGGCTGCTCGATAACCCGGCGTTGAGCCCGATGATTCCGCCGGAAACACCCGAGGCGCTCCGCCAGATTCGCGACATTGCGTTCTCCGGCAATGGCGAACCGACCAGCTCGCCGCAATTTGTTGAGGCGGTTGAGCTCGCTCGTCGCCAACGTGATGCGCATGGGCTTAATATTCCGCTGGTACTGATCACCAACGGCAGCCTCATGCTCCGCCCAGAAGTCCAGGCCGGCGTTAAGGCGCTCGCTGATGCCAGTGGCGTGGTCTGGTTCAAGGTCGATCGCCTGTTGCCGGAATCCATGAAGCAAATCAATGGCATCAGCTACAAACCCGAGCAGATTCAGCATCGGCTTGACGTGGCCTGCAGCCTGGCGCCGGTCTGGCTGCAAACCTGCTGGCTGGCCTGGGATGGCCAAGCGCCGGGTGCCGAGGATGAAGCCGCCTATCTGGATTTTGTGGCACGTAACGCCCACCAGATTCAGGGGGTGCATCTCTACGGCCTGGCACGTCCATCACTTCAGCCAGAAGCGCCCCATTTAACAGCGCTCAGTGAAAACACCTTAAACACTTGGGCCGACAAAATTCGCGCTACGGGCGTGACAGTTCAGGTGAGCGCTTAATGCCGTCGTTAAAAGGCGTGGCCAACCTTGGCCACGATGACCGCATAGCCTGCTGGATTTGTCTCGCGCAAGTGCTTGCCCACCCGAAAATCATCACCATTGAGCTGATTGATATTAAGACCCTCAATGTGCACCAGGTGAAGTAGGGCACTCGTTGCGGCAGGCAGCTTTCGTCCAGATTCGTATCGGGAGCCACCACTTTGTGAAATACCCACGGGCGACCAGAAATCCGACTGAGTGAGTCCAAGTTTTAGCCGGAGCTCTTTAGGAGGCAACGTCAGCATGCCTTTCAAGGGCACATACCTCCCTTGAACTCCTCCTGTATTTTTGAACCGCTTCTTATTTGGCGTGTTCATTATTGTCTCCCACTTACTCTTCACTGTAGGCACACTTTGACTAATGTCAAATATACTGCGCACCGATATGATGCATTGCGGCAAGAGTTTAACGTTGCTGAAAATCCCTTAAGCCACCACAGGTGCGGGTTTGCGGCGAAATTAAGCTATAATTTGCGCCGTTTGTTCAATCCTTGATAAGACTTACTGATGGCTCTCATCGTTCAGAAATACGGCGGTACTTCCGTCGCCAACCCCGAGCGCATCCAGAACGTCGCCCGTCGAATTGCGGCCTTCCGCAAAGACGGACACGACGTCGTGGTTGTTGTTTCTGCCATGAGCGGCGAAACCAACCGCCTGATCGCCCTGGCGAAAGCGCTACAAGACAATCCCGATCCCCGTGAGATGGATGTCATCCTCTCCACCGGGGAGCAGGTCACGATTGGTCTCCTGGCCATGGCGTTGAAGGCAATCGGCGTCGATGCGGTCAGTTACACGGGTGGCCAGGTCAAGATCCTGACCGACAGCAGCTTCATGAAGGCCCGCATCCTGTCGATTGACGATGCACCCATGCGCAAAGACCTCAAGGCTGGCCGCGTCGTTATCGTCGCCGGCTTCCAGGGCGTCGACGAACACGGCAACATCACCACCCTGGGTCGCGGTGGTTCGGATACCACCGGTGTGGCGCTCGCCGCCGCCCTCAAGGCCGACGAATGCCAGATCTATACCGACGTCGATGGTGTTTACACCACCGACCCGCGCGTCGTGCCCGAAGCGCGCAAGCTGGACACCATCACCTTTGAAGAAATGCTGGAAATGGCCAGCCTCGGCTCCAAAGTGCTACAGATCCGCTCGGTGGAATTCGCCGGCAAATACAAGGTCAAGCTGCGCGTACTTTCCAGCTTTGAAGAATACGGTCAGGGTGGCCAAGGCACCCTCATCACAGTTGAGGACAACACTAATATGGAACAAGCCATCATCTCCGGTATCGCCTTTAACCGCGACGAAGCCAAACTCACCGTGCTGGGCGTGCCCGACAAACCCGGTATTGCTTATCAGGTGCTCGGCCCGATCGCCGAAGCCAATA
>VEQD01000085.1 GCA_018883385.1 Rhodocyclaceae bacterium
ATGTTGACGGCGATCAGGAAACCCAGTTGTCCGCCGGGTAGCGAGGTCAGCAGGTGCTCGACCCAGAGGTCGCCATTGACGCCGCGGAAAACCAGACCAAAGACGGTGGCACCGACCAGGATGAAGAGTACAAAGGATGACAGCTTGGCCGTCGAGTCAACGGCCTGACGCACGAGACTCCAGTTGAGCTTCTTCTTCGACATGGCGAGCAGCAAGGCACCGCTGGCACCCATGGCACCCCCTTCGGTTGGCGTAGCGATGCCCAGGAAAATAGTGCCCAGAACAAGGAAGATGAGGAACAGCGGCGGTACCAATACAACCAGTACGCGAATCAGAAGCTTGCCACCAGTAAGAGTGCGGGCGCTCAGCGGCAGCGCCGGCGCGTAGGTAGGCCGGAAGAGTGCGGTCAATGCAACATAGCCGACGTAGAGGCCCGTGAGCACCAGACCCGGGATCAGGGCACCGGCATACATATCGCCGACAGAGCGACCCAGCTGGTCGGCCATGATGATCAGCACTAGCGAGGGCGGAATGATCTGGGCCAGGGTGCCCGAGGCGGCAATCACTCCTGAGGCAAGTCGGCGGTCGTAGCCATAACGCAGCATGATCGGTAGTGAGATCAGACCCATCGAAATGACCGAGGCGGCCACCACACCAGTGGTAGCGGCAAGCAGAGCACCGACGAAAATGACGGCGAAGGCCAGGCCACCGCGTACCGGGCCAAACAACTGGCCGATGGTATCGAGCAGGTCTTCTGCCATCCCAGAGCGTTCGAGAATCAGCCCCATGAAGGTAAAGAAGGGGATGGCCAGCAGCGTATCGTTCGCCATGATCCCAAAAACCCGGTTGGGTAGCGCCTGCAGGAAATCCGGGGTGAACATGCCCATGCCCATGCCGAGAAGACCGAACAAGAGGCCATTGGCCGCCAGTGAGAAGGCAACGGGGTAGCCCGACAGCAGGAAGACGATAAGACCAAGAAACATGATCGGCGCCATGTAGTCGCCGATGATAGGTGAGAGAAATTCAAGTGGCATCGGTGCGTTCCTTATTTATTGCCTGAGTTGGCTTCGGCGACTTCAACGGCGTCAGGGGTGGCGCCATGGCCGCCACCTTTTTCGAACGCCTTGCCGTCGATCAGGCCCTTCAGGAAGGCCACACGTTTGATGACTTCAGAGATGCCCTGGAGCAGGAGCAGCGTAAAACCAACGGGGATGAGCAGTTTGGCAGGCCAGACGATCAGGCCGCCAGCATTGCTGGAGTTCTCACCGCTGGTAATGGATTCCAGCGCAAAGGGCACTGCTGACCAGAGGATCACCACACACATCGGAATCAGGAACAACAGCCCCCCCACGATATCGATCTTGGCATGGACTTGGGGTGAGAAACGACCCGTTACCACGTCGATCCGGATATGCTCGTTGCACTTGAGTGTCCAGGGTGCGCAAAGCAGAAAGGTGCCGGCAAA
>VEQD01000086.1 GCA_018883385.1 Rhodocyclaceae bacterium
CCAATGACCGCTTAACCAATCGAGATCGTTGGAGCTTCCTGTCGCAGCACCAGCAGAACTTTAGTAGTTATGTGCCAGGACTGACCGGCGCCTGGGATCTGCAGGGTGTGTCGGACTCCTACTACTTCACGGACCTGAACAACTCGCTGGCAGCAATGTCGCAGTCCTACCTGCCGCGCACCGGTCGCTTGAACTATGCCGCGCCCACCTGGAATGCGTCGGTCGTTGCTCAGGGTTACCAGACGCTGAACTTCAACCCCAGCGCGCCGGTGGCAACGCCTTATCAGCTATTGCCTCAGGTCAACTTCTCGATGAATCGTTCGCTACTGGGGGCCGCCGGCTTCAGCAATGTGAAGCTGAACGATCAGGATGAACTGGAAGTCATCCAAAGCATGGGGATGTTCGATCAGCCCACGCGTCTCGATGCGTTGGTCTCAGCCAATAACTCGTACTTTACGAACCAGACGCAGAGCTACGTGCAGGGTAACCGGTTCTGGGCCTATCCCCAGCTGGCCACCAGCTGGCAGACCCCGGGTATGTTCGTGACGCCCAAGTTCGGGGTGCACTATACCCAGTACAACACCAACGCTGGCCAGCTAACGACTTCGGGTGCCTATGATGGCACGACCGCTATCCAATCGGATGTGGCGTCGCGGACCTTGCCAATTCTGTCTTTGGACTCCGGGATGGTCTTCGACCGTAAAACCGAATACTTCGGACGTAGCCTGAATCAGACCTTGGAACCGCGGCTCTACTATCTGTATGTGCCTTACCGTAGCCAGACCAACCTCCCGCTGTTCGATACCGGTGTCGCCGACGTGAGCTATGCGCAAATGTTCAGCGAAAACATGTTCACGGGCTGGGACCGCGTGTCGAACGCAAACCAGGTAACAGCAGCGATTACCTCGCGCTACTCCATGGAAAAAACCGGACAGCAGTTGATGAGTTTCAGCCTGGGTCAACGGATCTTCTTCCAGCCCCAGCAGGTCAACCTATACGCTAACCAGCCAACCAGTAGTTATGGTGCGAACGACTACTTTGCCCAAGCGGCCGGTATGGTGGCGCCGTATACCTCGTTGAACGGTTTCGCCCAGGTGAGCCCCTATGCGCAAGCGAACGCTGCGAGTAACAATACCAACTCCGTCAACCGCATCAACCGGGCGAGCATCGGTGCGCGTTTTCAACCGAGTCGTGAGAACGTCCTGAACTACACCTATCGCTATCAGAACCAGGATTACATTCCCGGCGGCGCTACGTCAGGGCCGAGTTCGACAGCGGTGATGCAGAACGATATCAATGGCGCCTGGAAAATCTGGGGGCCCTTCCGTGCCGTCGGCCGTTATACCTATTCAGGCGTCCAGTCGTCGCAGATCGAAAGTCTGGCCGGTCTGGAGTACAACTCGTCCTGTTGGGCATTGCGCGCCGTTTATCATCGTGCCATTACCTACAGCT
>VEQD01000087.1 GCA_018883385.1 Rhodocyclaceae bacterium
TAGTCCGGCGTGTTGAAGATGGCCGAACCCGCGACAAAGGTATCGGCGCCGGCACGAGCGACTTCGGCGATGTTGTCGATCTTGATGCCACCATCGATTTCCAGCTTGATGGGGCGACCCGTTCTGGCGGTGTAGGCATCGATCTTGGCGCGCACCGCTTTGAGCTTATCCAGCGTGGCGGGAATAAACGATTGCCCCCCAAAGCCGGGGTTGACCGACATCAGCAGCACCAAATCCAGCCGATCCATGACCCAGTCGAGCACCTCAAGGGGCGTGGCCGGGTTGAGCACCAGCCCCGCTTTGCAACCCAGCGAACGAATCAGGTTTAACGAACGATCGGCGTGTGGCGAAGCCTCTGGGTGGAAGCTAATCCAGTCGGCGCCTGCTTTGGCAAAGGATTCAATCAGGTTATCGACCGGTGTCACCATCAGGTGCACATCGATGGGCGCTTTGGTGTGGGGGCGAATGGCTTCGCAGACCAGCGGGCCTACCGTGAGATTGGGGACGTAATGGTTATCCATCACATCGAAGTGGATCCAATCGGCCCCTGCGGCAATCACATCGCGCACCTCTTCGCCCAGACGGGCGAAGTCGGCGGAGAGCAGGCTAGGGGCGATGGTGTACATGGCGAACCTCTTAGCTTCGATAATCAGCGTTGATCTTGACGTAATCGTACGACAGATCACAGGTCCAAACCGTGGCTTGGGCATGGCCGCGTGCCAGATCAATGCGCACGGTGATCTCGGCATCTCTCATGATGGCCGCGCCTTGGTCTTCGGTATAGGCGGCGGCACGGCCACCCTGCTCCGCGACCAGCGTTTCGCCACTCTGGCTGGCCAACCAGACGCGAATGGCGTCGACATTGAGATCAGCGATACCGGCGTAGCCAATTGCGGCGAGGATACGGCCAAGATTGGGGTCGGAGGCAAAGAAGGCTGTTTTAACGAGTGGCGAGTGGGCCACGGCATAGCCGACGGCACGGCACTCTTCGCGCGACTTGCCGCCACTCACAGCAACGGTAATCAGCTTGGTGGCACCTTCGCCGTCGCGCACAATCGCTTGGGCGAGTTCCTGTGCAATGCCCGTGAGCGCAGCGGTAAATTCTATCCAGCCGGGCTCGTTGCCGGTGGTGAATTGAACCCCGGATTGGCCCGTCGCAATGGCGACAAAAGAATCATTCGTTGACGTATCGCCATCCACCGTAATGGCGTTGAAGGATTCATCCGCCACGCCTTTGAGCGTGTCCGCCAGCAGCTGCGGCGCAACGCCCGCATCGGTGCCGATAAAGCCCAGCATGGTCGCCATGTTGGGTTTAATCATCCCGGCACCCTTGGAGATGCCGGTGAGCGTGACTGTTTTGCCCTGAATCACCAGTTGGCGCGAGGCGGCCTTGGCAATGGTGTCGGTCGTCATAATGGCGTGCGCGGCCGCATGCCAATGAT
>VEQD01000088.1 GCA_018883385.1 Rhodocyclaceae bacterium
CCATCCTGATTGGCCTGAAACTTATCTTTCTCTGACCGAGCACGCCTATAATTAAAACATCTGCATAAAGTTTTGCCGGGAGTGCTTCATGAATCTGGAAAAAGTCGTTTTTGGGTTTTTCATCGTTCTGGCGGCAACGCTGAACTTTGGTTTTTTTATCGGCGATATCGACCGACCAGAGTTGCACCACATCTATGAACTCTTTGCCGCCATTGTCGTGAACCTCATCGCGACCGTGCTCAAATTTGGTGACCGCACCCAGATCGGTGCCATTCACCTTGCGACCAGCCTGGTTGCCGACCTCCAACTCATCGCCGCCGCTTTGACCTGGGGGGTAGCCGTGCACGTCACCGCAGCGGGCATGACCCCGGAAATCACTGCCAGCGTCGTCTCACTATCGGGTGGTGCGCTGTTTGCCAACGTTGTTTCAGTCACGCTCCTGATCGCCGAAACGGTGATGATGCGTCGCTAAGCGCCGCTCTACGCGCATTCAGCAGAGCATACGCATGAACGACAGTGTTCTGTTTCTAGTCCTGCGCCGCATGCGGGCGCCACTGATCGTCATGATTCTGGTCTATGCGATCTCGGTATTTGGGCTTGTACTCATTCCCGGTGTCGATGCCAAAGGTCAAGCGACGGCGCCCCTGTCGTTCTTCGACGCCTTCTATTTCATTAGCTATACCGCCAGCACGATCGGATTTGGCGAAATTCCCAACGCCTTCTCCTACGCCCAACGCTTCTGGGTCACCGTCTGCATCTACCTCACGGTCATTGGCTGGTCCTATGCCATCCTCAGCATCCTCAGTCTGCTTAAAGATGAAGGCTTGCAACGCGCCCTGGCGACCAATCGTTTCTCGCGCCAGGTGCGTCGCATGTCCGAGCCCTTCTGCATCATTTGTGGTGCCGGTGAAACAGGCAGCATCATCTGTCGCACCCTAGACCAGGTGCAGATGCGCTTTGTGGTCATCGATGACCGTGCCGCGCCACTGCAAGAAATGGAACTGGGCGATTACCATGCCGACGTGCCGTCGCTGCTGGGCGATGCACAGCAGCCCAGCATTCTCCAGCTGGCCGGCCTGCAATTACCCAACTGCAAAGCCGTTCTTGCCGTCACCAATAGCGACGAAGTGAACTTGGCAATTGCCATGAATGTGCGTTTGCTCAACCCGGGCATCCCCATTATTGCCCGCGCCGAAAAAGCGGCCACCGGTGCCAACATGGATTCGTTTGGCACGAACTTCATTGTTGATCCCTACGCGCTTTATGCCAAACGCCTGGCGCTTGCCCTGCGCAACTCACCCGGGTTCCAGCTCATCGAGTGGCTTACCCGGGTGCCCGGCACCCCTTTGCCTGACCTTCCCACGCCGCCCAAGGGGCACTGGATCGTCTGTGGTTACGGACACTTTGGCCGAACGATTG
>VEQD01000019.1 GCA_018883385.1 Rhodocyclaceae bacterium
GCCGCATCCAGCGTTTTGGCCAGTAGCTTGGCGTGGGCGTTGCCCGTCTTGAAGCCGAGGTCCTCCAGTGAGACCGCCAGCGCCAGGAATTCGCCCAGCGAATCCCAACGCAGGTGGTTTTCTTCAGTCAGCTGTTGTACGTGCTTTGGTGCCGAACCGCCGGCGCCGGTTTCGTACATACCACCGCCAGCCATCAGCGGCACGATCGACAGCATCTTGGCCGAGGTACCCAGTTCCATGATCGGGAACAGATCGGTCAGGTAGTCACGCAGGATGTTGCCGGTCACCGAGATGGTGTCTAGACCGCGCACCACGCGCTCCAAGGTGTAACGCATGGCGCGAACCTGCGACATGATCTGGATATCCAGACCGGTGGTGTCGTGATCCTGTAGGTATTTTTTGACCTTCTTGATCAGTTCGGCTTCGTGCGGACGGTAGGGGTCCAGCCAGAAGATGGCCGGGGTGTTCGAGTTACGGGCACGGGTGACGGCCAGCTTGACCCAGTCGCGGATCGGGTCGTCTTTGACCTGGCACATACGCCAGATGTCGCCCTTTTCCACGTTTTGCGTCAGCAGCACTTCGCCGGTGTCGATATCGACGATATTGGCGATGCCGTCTTCGGCGATCTGGAAGGTCTTGTCGTGCGAACCGTACTCTTCGGCCTTCTGCGCCATCAGACCGACGTTCGGCACGGTGCCCATGGTGGTCGGGTCGAAGTTGCCGTTGGTCTTACAGAAGTTGATCATCTCCTGGTAGATACGGGCAAAGGTCGATTCCGGCATCACGCACTTGGCGTCGTACTGCTTGCCGTCGGCGCCCCACATCTTGCCGCCAGCGCGGATCATGGCCGGCATCGAGGCGTCAACGATGATGTCGTTCGGCGAGTGGAAGTTGGTAATGCCCTTGGCCGAGTCGACCATGGCCAGTTCCGGGCGGTGTTCGTGACAGGCGTGCAGGTCGCGAACAATCTCTTCCTGCTTCGAGGCGGGCAGGGTTTTGATCTTTTCGTACAGATCGACCATGCCGTTGTTGACGTTGATGCCCAGCTCTTCAAACAGCTTGCCGTGTTTCTCGAAGGCTTCCTTGTAGTAGATCTTGACGCAGTGACCAAATACGATGGGGTGCGAGACCTTCATCATGGTGGCCTTCACGTGCAGCGAGAACAGGATGCCCGACTTGCGGCAATCTTCCATCTCGTCTTCGTAGAACTTGCACAGGGCATTCTTGCTCATGAACATCGAGTCGATGATCTCGCCGGCTTTGAGCGCTACCTTTTCCTTTAGGACGGTGGCTTTGCCGCCTTTGGCGATCAGTTCCATGCGGACGTTACGGGCTTTGTCGATGGTCATCGACTTTTCACCGTGGTAGAAGTCACCGGTGTGCATGTGCGACACGTGCGATTGCGACCACTGATTCCACTTGCCCATGGAGTGCGGGTGCTTCTTGGCGAAGTTCTTGACGGCCTGCGGCGCGCGGCGGTCCGAGTTGCCTTCACGCAGCACCGGGTTGACGGCCGAGCCCAGGCACTTGCCGTAACGCTTGGCGATGTCTTTTTCTTCGTCGGTCTTCGGGTCTTCCGGGTAGTTCGGAATCTTGTAGCCCTTGGCTTGCAGTTCTTTGACGCAGGCTTTGAGCTGCGCCACCGAGGCGCTGATGTTGGGCAGCTTGATGATGTTGGTGTCGGGCAGCAGGGTCAGCTTGCCCAGCTCGGCCAGGTTGTCGGGCACCTTCTGGTCGTCCGACAGGAATTCGGCAAATTCAGCGAGGACACGGGCAGAAACCGAAATGTCGCTCTTGACGATCTCGATGCCGGCGGGCTCGGTAAAGGTACGGATGATCGGTAGAAAGGAACAGGTCGCGAGTAACGGTGCTTCGTCCGTCAGTGTGTAAATGATCTGCGACTTCTTGTCAGCCATGGTGTCCCCTTGATAGTTCAAGTCGTTGTTATGAAGGGCTCGTTATGCGAGCCGCGTGCTGCCGTCAGCGTTGTGCGACAGAACCTATGAGTATCCGCACCGGAGGCCTGCTCGTCAATGCTTCAAGCCCCAAAAATAGCCAGAATTGCTGCCTTTTTCAGGCCTTTCTGAGTCGCCAGAGCGCGGTCATTTCCTGCGACCGGGCTTTGTGCAGTGCGTCAGTGTTGTTGCGGGTTTTGGGATGGCGGGGGCGGGTCTCTAATCGGTCGGCAACGACAAGGCCGGCGTCTTTGATCCAGCTTAGTAAAGCGTTGCGACTGCGCAGCCCCAGATGCTCGGCGATATCCGACAGGATGAGCCAGGCTTCGCCGTTGGGCGACAGACGTTCGCCGACACCCGCCAGAAACTGGCGCAACATGCGCGAATCCGGGTCGTAAATGGCGGCTTCCACTGGAGAAGTCGGGGTGGCCGGAAGCCAGGGTGGGTTACAGACAATCAGATCAGCCAGGTCCGGTGCATGAGCCGTTGAAGGAAAAAGATCGTCACGACAGAGCACAACTTGTGCGTAGCCAAGTCGTTCGAGATTGTCCCTGGCGCAAGCCAGAGCTCGCGGGTCGGTATCGGTGGCAATGATCTGCGGGATGCCGCGTTTGGCGAGCACCGCACTCAGCACGCCCGAACCAACACCGATGTCGAAGGCGATGTTGCACGGTTGCGGCAGCGGCGCCTGAGCGACCAGATCGACGTATTCGCCGCGCACGGGCGAGAACACGCCGAAGTGGGGGTGAATCGCCGCATCAAGCGCCGGAACATTAGCGCCTTTCTTGCGCCACTCCCAGGCACTCACAAGGGCGAGCAGCCCACGCAGGCTGATAACGGCATCAGCCCCGCCCGCGACCGGCACGCCCAGGGCGGCCACGCAGGCCTCGACGACCTGCTGGCTGCGGCGGAGGGGGATGTGATAGTCGGCCGTGAGTGGCACCAGCAATCGGCCGAGCAAGGTCGCGCGGCGGCCTTGTGCGGTGCGATGGCGCTCAAAGGCTTCCAGCGCTGTTTTAGCAGGTGTTGGTGTGTTTCTGGGTGGGCGATCAACACGCCGAGTGAGTGCTTCAAGCAAGTGGCGTGCGTTGGGGTAATCCCCCCGCCAGAGCAGCGCCGTGCCGGCCTGGACGTGCTTGAAGGCGGCGTCGGCCGACAAGGTGTCGTTGACCACCACGACCTGTTCCGGCGGCGGTAGGCCGGCCTCAGAAATCCAGCGCGCAGCGCGCGGCTGTTGGTCTTCTTGCCAATGAATGGTCGGATTAGATTGCTCGGGCATGCGGCATTGTAGGCAACTTGGTATGCTCCCGCATCATGTCGCGCATTTTGTCGAAATCGATCTGGTATCTCTATTTGTTGGAATGCGCCAATGGCGCTTACTACGCTGGCATCACCACGGATGTGGCAGCGCGTTTTGCCGCGCATCAATCTGGCAAAGGTGCGCGTTATACGCGGGCGAATCCGCCGCTGCGCATTGTCGGGCAGGCGGCTTACGCCAATCGTTCGGCGGCTTCGAAAGCCGAGTGGCAACTGAAGCAGTTATCGCGTGAGGCCAAGCCGGGGTTTTTTAGCTCTGGAGACAGAGATCCGGATCCGACGACAGGAGCGTTGTGATCAACTCTCTGACGCTGCGGATCTGATTGCCAAAAGGTAGATCCCCAACCCCGCGAAAGAACAGCCCCTTATTGCCTTCGCCCTGATAGGCAAGCGTCAGTTGGTGATCAATGCAGAACTGGCCGACTTTGCCATTGCCATCACGCAGACCGCAATGCGCCAGACAATCGAAGGATTTAATGCACCGCGCCTTTTCTTTGGCGCGCGCCTGCAGCTTTTCGACTTTTTCCAGGTAGTGGGCGAGCCAGGGCGTTTTGACGGCACGTGCCGGTAGGCCGGCTACGCTGATGAACTCCACCATATCCTGTTCGCGCGCTCCCGCAAGAATTTCTTTGAAGGCAAGGCTGGCGTCGCCCTCGGCCGTGACGGCAAAAGCGGTGCCGAGTTGTGCCGCAGCGGCGCCCAGCGATTGCATTCGCTGGATGTCGCCATGCGTGCGAATGCCCCCCGCCGCAATAATCGGCACCTGGTCTTCAAGCCCCAGTTCGCGCAACACCGCAAGGGTTTCGGGAATGACGATTTCAAAATCAAATCGGGCATCGTGAAGATCACTGACCGATGCGGCCCCCAGGTGCCCTCCGGCATAACCCGGGTGCTCGATCACAATGGCGGCCGGCAGGCGGTTCGCCCGAGCCCACTTTTTAAGAATGATCTTGACGCCCCGGGCATCCGACAAAATCGGGATCAGGGCGACGTTCGGGTAATCGGCTGCCAGGTCGGGCAGATCGAGCGGCAGGCCTGCGCCGACGACGAGTGCATCGGCACCTTCCTCAAGCGCGGTGGCCACATAATCCTGATAAGCCGAGAGTGCCTTCATGACATTCACGGCAATCATGCCGCGACCCTGGGACAGTATTCTGGCGACGCGGATTTCGCGGCGGAGTGCCTCCTGATTGGCGGCTTCGATCTGGGCTTTACCCGTCTCGCCCCGAGCCCGTCGGGTTTGCGCCGCCAGATCGGGATGCAGGTGACGCAGATCGACTGAGGCGATGGTGCCGATACCACCGCAGGCTGCTACCGTGCCGGCCAGTGAGTGTGCCGAGACACCGACCCCCATGCCCCCCTGAACGATGGGCAGTAATTGCTTCTGGCCGATCTGCAGCGGTTTCAGACCGCCATGCTGCAGTAATGGCAACAGGGACGGCAGGATGTGTGGATAGAGCTCATTTTCGCTGGCATTGGCGATGGCCATGACCATGACAATTCTTTCGGCAGACTGGAGGTGCCGTGATCATGCCCGATGCCAGAGGCAACGTCTTATAGCTGGCCGACTAATTCTTTGATCTAGCGCAAAGAATGTGCACTTGGGCAGGCTGGGTGACTTATTCCATGTCCGCCGCATCGTTGGCGCTATCGACAAGGCTATTGGGAAGTGACTTATTGGGTTTGACCCCCAGTTTTTTGAGCATCTCGGCCTGACGGATCGCATTGCCCTTGCCCTTGTAGAGCTTGCCGAAGGCCGTGTCGTAATTGTCCTGTGCCTGCTTCAAACGATTGCCCAAAGACTCCATGTCTTCGACGAACCCCGATAGTTTGTCGTAGAGCTCGGCACCGCGTTTGGCAATTTCCTGCGCGTTGCGGTTCTGCGCTTCCTGCCGCCAGAGGCTGGCGACGGTGCGCACGACAAAGAGCAGCGTTGATGGGCTGACAAGTAGTACGTTCTTGTTCCAGGCATCCATGAACAGTTCGCGGTCGTGTGTCACGGCGAGCATGAAGGCAGGTTCGATGGGGATGAACATCAGCACGAAATCGAGTGATTTCAGACCGTAAAGATCCTGGTAATTCTTGTCGGAGAGCCCCTTGATGTGCGCACGTACCGCATCGAGGTGACGTTTGAGCGCCGCTTCGCGATGCTTGTCATCTTCCGCATTGGCATAGTCCTCATAAGCGACCAGCGTGGCCTTGGCATCGATCACCAAGTGACGATCTTCTGGCAGATGTAGCACGACGTCCGGTTGCAGGCGCTTGCCATCGCCGGTGGTGTGGCTCTCCTGTACATCGAACTCTTCGCCTTTGCGCAGGCCGGCGGTTTCCAGCACGCGTTCCAGAATGAGTTCGCCCCAGTTGCCCTGGGTTTTGTTCGAGCCTTTGAGGGCTCGGGTGAGGTTGTTGGCCTCCTGACTCACGGTGCGGTTGAGCTCCATGAGCTGACGCACTTGTTCGGCCAGTGCGCTGCGATCTTTGCCTTCTTGCACATAGACCTGTTCGACCTTGCCCTGAAATTCCTGCAGGCGGCTCTTGAGGGGTTCGAGCAGTTGTCCCAGGCTTTGCTGGTTTTGTTCGCTAAAGCGCTTCGACTTTTCTTCTAGGATTTCGTTGGCCAGATTTTTAAACTGACTGGTGAGTTCGTCGCGGGCGCTTTGCAACAGTGCCATCTTCTCGCCATTCTGGCTGCGCTCTTGCGTGAGCTGGGTATTCAGGCCGGCGATCTGGGCATTGAGGACGCTCAGTTGTTGTTCGGCTTCCTGCAGACGGCCCTCGACCAGCGGGAGGCGCTCGGCACGGGTTTCCGCTACCGTTGTGCGGGCACGGCCAGAGAGCGCGCCCGCCAGATAGCCGGCAACCGCTGCGAGAATGACTGCCAAAGCAGCAACGATGAGAATCGAATCCATGGGTCTTTCGAGTAATAAGTTCAGCCCTGGCAGGCCTCGATTTCTTCGGAGACTTCGATCCAGCGCAGTTCCAGTGCGTCGAGTTCATCCTGCACGACATGCAGTTTACTGCCTGTTTCCCTGAGTGTCGCGGGGTCGGTGGTTGCGGCCAGCGCGTTTTCCAAGGTGGTTTTTTCAGCCTGGAGGACAGGAATTTTCTGGTCGAGTTTTTCCAGGTCGCGTTGTAGGGCTTTGAGTTGTCGAGACGCGGCTTTGTTTTTGGGGGCGGGCGGTGCGATCGAGGTCCTAACCGATTGTGCCGCCGTGGGCGCCGCGTTGGTTAATTCGCGTTGACGACGTGCTTCGTCGAGCAGGTATTGCTGGTAGTCATCGAGATCACCATCGAAATCGGTGACACCGCCGTTGGCGACCAACCAGAAGCTATCACACACGGCGCGGAGCAGGGCGCGATCGTGGCTGACCAGCATGACCGTGCCTTCGAATTCGTTGAGGGCAACAGAGAGTGCTTCGCGCGTCGCCAGATCCAGATGGTTGGTCGGTTCATCGAGCAGCAGCAGGTTGGGGCGTTGCCAGACAATCATGGCCAGAACGAGGCGCGCTTTTTCGCCGCCGCTCATGGTGCCGACGGCCTGCATGACCTGATCACCCGTAAAGTTGAAGGTGCCCAGATACGTGCGCAGACTTTGCTGGCGAGTGTCACGACCAGTGACGCCATTGGCCAGAGCCTCTTTGGCCAGACGGATCATGTGCTCTAGCGGTGAGCTGTCAGCCGACAGCACATCGAGTTCTTGCTGGGCAAAATAGCCTATAGTCAGACCGCGTCCTTCGGTGACGGTGCCGCCTTGAACCGGCAGATCTTTGGCGATGGTTTTGACGAGGGTCGATTTACCCTGACCATTGGCGCCGAGAATACCGATCCGTTGACCGGCGAGTACCGAGCGGTTGGCGTGTTGCACGATGATGGTGGCAGACGCGCCCGGCGCGGCGTCTGCTGGTGGCGGGTAACCGAAAGCCGCATCTTCCATAGCCAGCATAGGATTGGGCAGCGAACCCGGTTCTTCAAACGCAAAACTGAACTCGGCGTCGGCTAGCACGGGCGCAATCTTTTCCATGCGTTCCAGGGCCTTGACCCGGCTCTGTGCCTGTTTGGCTTTACTGGCTTTGGCTTTGAAACGATTGATGAAGGATTGCAGGTGCGCGATTTTTTCCTGCTGTTTCGCAAACGACGCCTGCTGGATCGAGAGCTGCTCGGCGCGCAGGTCTTCAAAGGCGCTGTAGTTGCCGCCGTAGCGCACGAGCTTGCCGTGATCGATATGGATCGTGACGTTGGTAATCGCGTCAAGAAATTCGCGGTCATGGCTGATGACGATGAGGGTGCCCGGGTAGCGTTTGAGCCAAGCCTCGAGCCAGACCAGCGCATCCAGATCCAGGTGATTGGTCGGTTCGTCGAGCAGCAACAGGTCCGACGGGCACATCAGGGCCCGCGCGAGTTGCAGGCGCATCCGCCAGCCGCCAGAGAAGCTGTTGACCGGCTTGTCGAGCTCGCCGGGTTTGAAGCCCAGACCCAGAATCAGGGCTTGCGCTCGCGCCTGCGCATCGTGTGCACCGACGTCGTTGAGGTGCGTGTAAGCGTAGGCCATGCGTTCACCATCCCCACTGGCTTCAGCGGCAGCGACCTCGGCTTCGGCCTCCACCAGACGTGTGTCGCCTTCAATGACAAAACGGGTGGCGCTGTCGTCCGTCTCGGGCATATCCTGTGCGACCTGCGCCATGCGCCACTGGGCTGGGATCACAAAGTCGCCGCGGTCTTCATGCAACGTGCCGTTGAGCAAGGCAAACAGCGTGGACTTGCCGGCGCCATTGCGGCCAACCAGGCCAACACGTTCGCCGGGGTTGATGACGCAGGAGGCATCATCCAAGAGCACCCGTGCGCCGCGGCGCAGGGTCAGGTTCTTCAGTGTGATCATGCCGTAGTGGTTTTAGCGGCAGACAAAGGTGGCGCGACACTGTAGCGGGCAGCTCAGGCACGGGGCGCTACAGGCCTTGTCTCCTTGCGGTTCGGCATGACGGCCGCGTTTACGGCAGTAGAGTTCGGCATCTTCTTTGACATCGTCCAGACCGTAGCGACCGCTGGGAAATGCAAAAGTGATGCTGTCATCCGTCTGGTTCAGGACCTTCGGGCCCGAGCAGGCGGTGACGAGGACGCTGAGTGAGAGGGTCGTGAGCAGGGCGCGGCAAAAATGATTCATTGGCAGACAACAGAATTCATGGTGAATGTGTGAGTGTATTGCAAAACCGTAACGGCATTGGGAGTCCACGCCGCGTGGGGCTCGGCAACGGTTGTTCTAACGGCCGCGATGCTCAAGCCGGGTGAGTTGGCGCGCGACACCAAAGACCAGGGTCACGCAAAGCATCAGCCCGGCCACCATGCCGGGCCACGCAAAATACGTCCATAGCGGCCCTGACGAACTGCCGAGGAAGCTGCTGCCCAGGTAGTAGCTAGACAGGTAAAGTGCTGAGACCAGCCCGCGTCGCTCGCCCGCGCGCGCACCTACCCAGCTACTGGCGATGGCGTGCGTAGCAAAGTACCCGAAGGTGAACACGGCTAATCCGCCAATGATGACGGCTAGATCGCTGTGCAGGGTCGTTAGCACGCCAATGGCCATGGCGGCGATCATGCCGCGCATGATGAGACTGCGCCCGTAACGATCGGCCAGATGCCCCGCCAGCGCGGATGAAGCACTCCCAACGGCGTAGAGTAGAAAGATGGCGCCGATGGCCGCAGGGCCCAGATCGTAGGGCGCAGCGCTGAGTCGAAAGCCAAGGTAGTTGTAGATACTTACAAAGGCGCCCATGATTAAAAAGGCGGTCGTAAATAACCAGGGAAGGCCTGGATCTTGGTAGATCCGCACGATGTCCTGCCAGAGAACCGCGGGCGCCATGGAACGCGATTTAAAATGTTGCGCGGGTGGCAGCATTTTCCAGAACACGATTGTGCAAATGGCGCCGACCAGCGCGAGTGCCGCCAGTCCGAAGTGCCAGGTGGTGAACTGGGTCACCAGGGCAGAGAGAAAGCGACCGAACATCCCGCCAAGCGCGTTACCCGCGATGTACATCCCCATGACGCGACCACGCGCTTCGGGGGCGATTTCTTCACCCAGATAGGCCATGGCAGTGGCAGGCAGCGCGGCGATGCAGGCGCCCACCCCGGCGCGGGACACGATCAACCACTCGAAATCAGGCGCTAGGGCCGAGAGCGCGGCACACAGCGTTGCCCCCAGCAATGCCGCTTTCATCAGTGGCGCACGGCCAAAGCGGTCTGACAACAGGCTGAGGGGAATGAGCAGGATCGACAGCGTGAGTGTCCCCGCAGAGACCGCCAGACTTGCCATGGTCGGCGAAATACCAAAGGCCTCGGTGAACTGCGGCAGAATCGGTTGCGTGCCGTAAAGCAGTGTGAAGCAGGCAAAGCCGCCAAGGATCAACGCCCAGTTCGCACGTCGAAAAGCTGCGGTGCCGGGTTGTAGTTCAGTGTTGAGCTGCATGCGAAGAGGATAACATTCGCCTATGTCTCCGATGCCCCGTCTTCCGAATGCCCATCGCCTGATGCTCCAAGTTGCACCGGTGTTGTTTGTCTTTCTGTGGAGTACGGGCTTTATCGGCGCCAAGTTCGGCTTGCCCTACGCGGAACCACTGACGTTTTTGCTCTTGCGCTATTCCGCACTGGTGGTGCTGATGACGCTGCTGGCCTGGGTTTTTCGGGCGCCGTGGCCAAGCGATGCTCGTCAGTGGGTTCATCTGGCCGTGGCCGGTCTGTTGATTCATGCCTTGTACCTGGGCGGCGTCTTTGTGGCGATTAAGCAAAGCCTACCGGCGGGCGTGGTGAGCCTGCTGGTGGGTTTGCAACCCTTGCTGACGGCGACCATCGTGGGAGCCCTCTTGGGCGAGCGCGTCCTGTTGCGGCAGTGGGCTGGCCTGATGCTCGGTTTGGGGGGCTTGATCACGGTGTTGTCGGTACGCCTTGATGCCGGCTTCGGCTGGGCGGGCCTGTTCCCGGCCCTCGTGGCTTTGCTGGCGATTACGTTCGGCACCCTGTACCAGAAACGCTTTTGCCCACATTTTGATTGGCGATCTGGCGCGGCCATCCAGTTTGGCGCAGCCTGGTTACTGACCTTGCCAGTGGTATGGTTGACCGAAGATTTTCAGGTGCGATGGACGGGGGAGTTCATCTTTGCGCTGAGCTGGCTGGTAGGGGTGCTGTCTGTGGGGGCGATTGGGTTGCTCAACCACCTGATTCGTTCGGGAACCTCGGTGCATGTCGCCAGCCTGTTTTACTTAGTGCCACCATCGACTGCCATCATCGCTTGGCTGATGTTTGGCGAAAGTCTGACGCTCATCCAGCTGGTGGGCTTGGCCATTTCGGTCACGGGTGTTGCGCTGGTGCGGCGCTAGGACGAAGACGGCCAATCCGGCTTAAAATCGAGTCGGATAATGACCCAACCGACTCAAGAGATATCTCTATGAAAGACAGTTCGATCGACCGCAATGTATTTGGCGAGCCTCTGGTGCCGTGTTCTTTTGATCCGCTGACCGGATTTGTGCGGGATGGCTGTTGCCGCTCGGAAAGCACGGATCAGGGGGAGCACTGGATCTGCGCGGTGATGACCGATGACTTTCTGGCATTCAGCCAACTGCGCGGGAATGACCTGTCGACGCCCAGACCCCAATGGCAGTTTCCCGGGCTGAAAGCAGGTGATCAATGGTGCCTTTGCCTGAACCGTTGGCTGGAAGCGCTGGCCGAGGGATGTGCGCCCCTGGTGGTTTTGGAGAGCACCCATCAGTGGGTGCTGGATCGGGTCAGTCTGGATGTGCTCAAGCGCTTTGAGGCTCGCCCGTGAGGCTTAACGTCATTTTATGCAAATAGCATGGATTGTCGGGCCCGTTGGGTCTAGAATAGTGTTCACTCAATGACCGTTTGAGGGAGTGATCCATGTCCGGATTTGATTTTGAAAATATCTTTGCCGCACAGCGTTCGGTCGTCAATGCGTTGGTGTCGGTCGGTAACACGGCCCTTTCCTCCGCTGAACGCATGGCGGCGTTAAACTTGCACGCCGTTCGCGAAGCGATGGTGGATTTTGCCGAGGGGACGCAGCGCATGCTGGCCGTAAGATCGCCCCGCGACGCGGCAGATCTGCACAGCGCGTTGTCAAAGCCCCAGGTGGAAAAGGGCGTGCTGTATTCGCGTAGCCTCTACGAACTCTCGACCGCTGCACAGGAGGATGCCGTTCAGCTGATTGAGTCCCAATACAGCAATTTCATGGATTCGATGACCGCCTTGTCTAATCAGATCGCCAAGTCGACCCCGGCCGGGTCTGAGGTCGCAGTGGCCGCGATTCGCTCCACCATGAACTCAGCTCACGAAGCCTTTGAACGGTTTAACGATGCTGTGATGCGCTTCACCGAAGTGACCGAAGACAGTGTGTCGACCATGGGCAACGCGACTGTCGCGGCAGCAACGGGGAAGGCCTTGCCCAAGCGGCCCTCCCGCCGTAAGTGAGGCAGTGATCAGTCGGTCAGACCGGCGAAGAGCGCCGTACTGAGGTAACGCTCGCCAAACGACGGAATAATTACCGCAATAAGTTTGCCGGCGTTTTCGGGGCGCTTGGCCACCTCGACGGCTGCCCACAGTGCCGCGCCCGAAGAAATACCCACGAGCAGACCTTCTTCTTTGGCGGCGCGCTGGGCTGTGGCAAAGGCGTCGTCATTTTTAACGCGGATGACTTCATCGATGACGCCAGTGTTGAGCACGTCCGGCACGAAGCCGGCGCCAATACCTTGAATCGGGTGCGGGCCTTTCTGGCCACCCGAGAGGACGGGCGAGGCATCCGGTTCGACGGCAATGGCCTTGAACCCGGCCTTTTTGGCCTTGAGGACTTCGGCCACACCGGTAATGGTGCCACCGGTGCCCACGCCGGCCACCACGATATCGATCTGGCCATCCGTATCACGCCACAATTCTTCGGCGGTCGTGTTGCGATGTATTTCCGGGTTGGCGGGGTTTTTGAACTGCTGTGGCATAAAGTAGTTGGCGTTGGCGGCGGCAAGCTCTTCTGCTTTTTTTATTGCACCACCCATGCCGTCGGGCCCCGGTGTCAGAATCAGTTCGGCACCATAGGCACGGAGCAGGGCACGCCGTTCCTTCGACATGGTTTCCGGCATCGTCAGCACCAGCTTGTAACCGCGGGCGGCGCAGACGAAGGCCAGGGCGATACCCGTATTGCCACTGGTCGGCTCAACGATCACGGTGTCTGGTTTGATCAAGCCTGCCTTTTCGGCCGCGTCGATCATGGCCACGCCAATACGATCCTTGACGCTGTGCGAGGGATTGAAATACTCCAGCTTCGCAACGACGGTGGCTTTGCTGCCATCGGTCAGGCGATTGAGACGGACGAGCGGGGTGTTGCCGATCAGGGCGGTGATGTCATTGGCGATACGCATGGGGAACCTCGGGCATGTCTGTAAAAGCAATGCGACAATTATCCGTAAAGAAGCGTTTTTGGCCTATATCCCTTTTTTATAAGCTTATGTCCCAAGCCGGTTTTGCAGGGAGTTGGCTTGCCACCGGTATAATTGCGCAAACTGTTTAAGACGTTGGAGTCAGATTCATGTGCGGTATCGTCGCTGCGGTAGGACGCAGAAACATCGTCGGTGTTTTGCTCGAAGGACTGCGCAAGCTCGAATACCGGGGTTATGACTCTGCCGGTGTCGCCGTGCTTAATGGCAACGGCCTGGTGCGTGTTCGGTCCGCCGGCCGGGTTGCCGATCTGACCGCCGAAACCGAGAAACAGCAGCTCAGCGGCGATACTGGCATTGCTCATACCCGTTGGGCCACGCACGGTGCGCCCTGTGAGCGTAACGCGCACCCCCATATTTCCAATGGCCTGGCGGTGGTTCACAACGGCATCATCGAGAACCACGAAGCACTGCGGTCTGAGCTTAAAGCTGCCGGTTATGAATTCACCTCGGACACCGATACCGAAGTCATCGCGCATCTGGTGCATCAGAATCTGGCTAATGCACCAGATCTGGTGACGGCAGTGCGCAGAGCGTGCACCCGACTGATCGGCGCCTACGCTATCGGTGTCATTCAGCAAGACAACCCGCACACCACCATCGTTGCCCGTGAGGGGTCACCGCTGGTGTTGGGGTTGGCTGATGATGCCAACTATGCCGCGTCGGATACGGCCGCGCTGCTGCAAGTCACCCGCCGCATGGTGCATCTGGAAAACGGCGATGTCGCCGTGCTGACGCCGGACCGCATCAGCATCACCCGTCAGGACGGCACACCCGTGTCTCGGGAAGAAACCGAATCGCAACTTTCGGCCGACGCGGTTGAGCTGGGCCCTTACGCGCATTACATGCAGAAAGAAATCTTCGAGCAGCCCGGCGCCATCATCAATACGCTGGACATGCTGGGCAGCACCCAGACCGTGCAGGCCGGTTGGTTCGGGGCGCAGGCCGAAGATATTTTCAAGAACATTGATCGCATCCTAATTCTGGCCTGTGGGACCAGTTACCACGCCGGTCTGACGGCGCGTTACTGGCTGGAAGGGCTGGCCAAACTGCCGACGACGGTTGAGGTCGCCAGCGAATACCGCTATCGCGATAGCGTGCCAGATCCACGAACCCTCGTCATTGCCATTTCGCAATCTGGCGAAACTGCCGATACCCTGGCGGCGCTCAAGCACGCTCAGGATCTGGGGATGCCGCATGCGCTGGCGATCTGTAACGTGCCCGAATCGGCCATCATCCGTGCCTGTCCGCTGCGTTTTCTGACGCATGCCGGCCCAGAAATTGGTGTGGCTTCCACCAAAGCCTTTACGACGCAGCTTGCGGCGCTCTACGTGTTGACTCTCGTGCTCGCCAAAGTCAAAGCCAGTATCAGTGCCGACAAACTGAGCAGCCTGGTGTCCGACCTTCGCCACCTGCCATCGGCAATTACGTCTGTGCTGGCGCTCGAACCCCAGCTCAAAGACTGGGCGCAGCAGTTCGCCGATAAGCACCATGCACTATTCCTGGGGCGTGGCGTGCATTACCCCATCGCCCTGGAAGGGGCACTCAAGCTCAAAGAGATCACCTACATTCACGCCGAAGCCTATGCGGCGGGCGAGCTCAAGCATGGGCCGTTAGCCTTGGTCGACAAGGATATGCCGGTGGTCTCGGTGGCGCCGAACGATGCGTTGCTCGAAAAGCTCAAGAGCAACCTGCAGGAAGTCAAAGCGCGGGGCGGTGAGCTCTTCGTGCTCGCAGACTCGAATACGGGGTTTAAATCGGAAGACGGCGTTCATGTCATCACCGTGCCAGATCATGCCGGTAGCCTGTCGCCAATCGTGCACACGGTACCGCTACAACTGCTGTCGTATCACACGGCGTTGGCCAAGGGCACCGATGTCGATAAGCCACGGAATCTCGCGAAGTCGGTGACAGTAGAGTAATCTACAAGAGCAATGTTCGTGGGCTAAACTGACAGCACTTTTTATTGGAATAGTGCCCATAATGTACAATCCAGGATCTTTCTCAGAGACGGATACCCGGGAACTCACGGGTTTAATTCAACAATACCCGCTCGGTTTATTGATTACATCTGGCTTATCAGGCTTGCTGGCTTCGCCGATCCCGTTCTTGTATCGAGTGAAAGAGGGTAAGTCGATGTTGGTGGCGCATTTAGCGAAAGCAAACCCTCATTGGAAAGATCTTGTTGGGTTGAAAGAGTGCTTAGTCGTCTTTCAAGGTTCTGAGAACTACATCACGCCTGGTTGGTATCCCACGAAGCAGACAACTCATAAGGTGGTTCCAACTTGGAACTATGAGATGGTTCAGGTGAAGGGTATTCCTACGGTGGTCGAATCGTCCGACTGGCTAAGAAGTCAGGTTGGGGACATTACAGATTCTATGGAGCAGAAACGTAAGATGCCCTGGAAAGTTGCTGATGCCCCAGCTGACTTTATCGAGTCACAATTAAAAGCAATTGTCGGACTGGAAATCGAAATTACCGAAATCAAGGGTAAGTGGAAGATGAGCCAGAACAGACCTATTGAAGATGCTCAGGGTGTTGTGAAGGGACTTTCTGACCCCAATGATCCACATGCCAATGTCAAGGTCGCTGAAATAGTTTCATCCAAAAATATTTCCAAGTAAATCAGACTCTTATCCTCGGAAGATCGTTCATAAATCGACGGTGGTGTAATTCGGCATTGCCCAGGTAGTAAAACCCCGCCGAAGCAGGGTTTGTTTGAGAAGCCTACTTGTGCATGCCGCCCGAGTGCATGGGCATCTGATGTGGCGTCATGGGCATGTCTCCTTTCATCATTTGGCCATCGGGCATCATATGCTGCTGCGCTGGCATGGTGTGTGTTGCATCACCTTGATAGCCCAACAGTCCCGGGTCAGCCATACCTGCGATCATGGCCAAGTGGGCAAAGACCAGAAACACTGCGACGTAGGTGGCATGGTAGGCGAGCTTCCTTTCTTCGCTGGCGCCTTTGTGGAGGATGCCCAGATCCTGCAGTGCGATCAGTACCATCGGGATGCCGCCAATGAGATAGGTCGATACGGCAATCACATCGATAATTGTGCGCCACTCGCCAGCCTGCGTGATGGGTAGCACTGCATTGGCAAGTAAGTAGACGATGATGCCGATGAAATACAGGCCAACCACAACGCCTGCAAATCGGTTGAGATTCCGTACCCAACCCCGCAATTTGCGGGTGTAGAGAATATAGAGCTCGGTAATGGCCACCGTTTCCGCAAGGATCACGGGGATCGCCATGAAAATAATGAGATTCCAGGGCTGATTCGTCGCCAGAAGCTCCATGTAGTGGGTCATGTTCATATCAAATCTCCAAATAGGCATAACAACCTGTGACTAGGACAGGCTCAAAATGAGTAGCGCTGATTTAGGAGTTTTGCCGAGGTGGGCGATAGTACGCCTCAACCCGGGATACCAAACTGAGCGAAGGGTTGAAGGGAATGTGTTCCGTCGAGCTCAGACAAGGATGGATGAGGCTTGTTGCTGGCAACATGCCGACAAAGTTGAAACAGCAGCCATGAGTCGATTTGGCACTGGTTGTCTGCGTGCCATCGTGCATAGTATGACAATCGGCGGCGTTGACGGATGAAACAACATCGACCTGATGCGTGTGAAGCTGGGTTTCAGAGACACGCAAACCCGCCCCAGCATTACTGAAGAGGGGCGCCAGCAATACGCAGAATCCAATCAGGAGGGACAGCAGCTTTGTACGACTCATGGAGTCATTTTCCGCTCAAAAAAACCGAAAGTCCACCGTCATTATTTTGGCGCTGTGAATGCGTATATAGAATTAGCGGGCTTTTTTGGCAGGCACCGCTTTCTTGGGGGATAGTTTTTTCTTGGCCGGTGGTGTCGTGCTCGTGGGCAAATTCATGAGCACTTGCTTGAGGAAGTGGCCGGTATGGCTTCCCTTGGCAGCGGCGACCGTTTCCGGAGTGCCCTCGGCAATGATACGACCACCGCCGGCACCACCCTCCGGTCCCAAATCAATGACCCAGTCGGCGGTTTTGATGACGTCTAGGTTATGTTCGATGACCACGACGCTGTTACCGTGTTCTGTCAGGCGATGCAGCACACCAAGCAGTAAGCGGATGTCCTGGAAATGTAGGCCAGTGGTGGGCTCATCGAGGATGTACAACGTACGACCAGTGTCGCGTTTGGATAGCTCCAGGGAGAGCTTCACGCGTTGGGCTTCGCCACCAGAGAGCGTGGTAGCCGATTGCCCAAGCTGGATGTAGCCGAGGCCCACATCCATGAGGGTTTTAAGTTTGCGCGCCACTGTTGGCACGGCGTGGAAGAATTCCAGCGCATCCTCCACCGTCATCTGCAGAATCTCGTGGATGTTCTTGCCCTTGTAATGGATTTCCAGCGTTTCACGGTTGTAACGTTTGCCGTGACAGACATCGCACGGTACGTAGACATCGGGCAGGAAGTGCATTTCCACCTTGATGACGCCATCACCCTGGCAGGCTTCGCAGCGGCCGCCTTTGACGTTGAACGAGAATCGGCCGGGTTCGTAACCGCGCGTGCGTGATTCGGGCACGCTGGAAAAGAGTTCGCGGATCGGTGTTAGCAAGCCGGTATAGGTCGCCGGGTTGGAGCGCGGCGTGCGACCAATCGGGCTTTGGTCGACGTTGATGACTTTGTCGATCTGATCCAGACCGTCCAGTGTTTCGTAGGGGGCCGGTTCCAAGCTGCTGCCATAGAGGTGCTTGGCACAAACAGCGTAGAGCGTGTCGTTGATGAGCGTTGATTTGCCCGAACCGGAGACACCAGTAATACAAGTGAACAAGCCCAGCGGGATCGTGAGATCCGTGTTCTGCAAATTGTTGCCCGTGGCGTTCTTGAGCTGTAGCACCCGCTCGGGGTCTGGCGTCTTACGCTTTGCTGGCAAGGTAATGGCTTCGCGACCCGAGAGGAACGCGCCTGTCATCGAATCCGAGTTTTCGGTGATCTGCTGCGGGGTGCCTTGTGCCACGATACGACCGCCGTGTACGCCCGCGCCGGGCCCCATGTCGACCACGTAGTCGGCCATGCGGATCGCGTCTTCGTCGTGTTCGACGACGATCACCGTGTTGCCTAGATCGCGCAAACGGCGCAGTGTGGCGAGCAGGCGATCATTGTCGCGCTGGTGCAAGCCGATCGATGGCTCATCGAGTACATACATCACCCCGGTCAGGCCGGAGCCGATCTGTGAGGCCAGACGGATTCGTTGCGCCTCACCACCGGAGAGGGTGTCGGCGGAGCGTTCGAGCGAGAGATAGTCGAGACCCACGTTGATCAGAAACTCGAGGCGTGCCGAGATCTCCTTGAGGATTTTTTCGGCGACCTGCGCACGATGTCCCTGCAGCTTGAGTGCATCGAAGTAATCGCGGCAGTCGCGCAGCGGTAGCTGGCTAATCTCGTACAGGGTGCGTTCGCCAACCTGCACATAGCGCGCTTCTTTGCGCAGACGAGCGCCCTGACAATCGGGACAAACGGTGTCGCTGACATACTTAGCCAGTTCTTCACGCACGGTCGATGAATCGGTTTCGCGGTAGCGGCGTTCGAGATTGGGGATGATGCCTTCGAAGGTATGCTCGCGCACCGTGAGCTTGCCGCGTTCATTCAGATACTGGAAGGGGAGGCTTTCGTCACCGGAGCCATAGAGAATGATCTGGCGCGTATCTTCCGGGAGCTCGTTGAACGGTGTGGCGACGTCAAAGCCATAGTACTCGGCGAGCGCGACGATCATCTGAAAGTAGAACTGATTGCGCCGATCCCAGCCACGAATGGCGCCAGAAGAGAGCGAGAGTTCGGGATGCGCGACCACGCGCTTGGGATCGAAGAATTGGATGACACCAAGGCCGTCACATTTGGGGCAGGCGCCCATCGGATTATTGAAGGAGAAGATGCGCGGTTCGAGTTCCTGCAACGCAAAGTTACAGTGCGGGCACGAGAAGCGGGCGGAGAAGAGATGCTCCTCACCGGTGTCCATATTCAGCGCGATAGCGCGACCATCCGCATGGCGCAGGGCCACTTCAAAACTTTCGGCCAGCCGTTGGCGGGTATCTTCACGCACCTTGAGGCGATCGATCACGACATCGATATCGTGCTTTTTGTTTTTGTCGAGTTTCGGCAGGGCATCGATTTCGCAAATATCGCCATCCACACGGAGGCGCACAAAACCCTGGGCGCGTAATTCGGCAAAGAGATCCTGTTGTTCTCCTTTGCGATTGGCTACGACCGGCGCCAGGATCATCAGCTTGGTTTCTTCGGGTAGGCTCAGCACATGGTCGACCATCTGTGAGACAGTTTGTGCTTGCAGCGGCAAGTGATGTTCGGGGCAGTAGGGGGTGCCAGCGCGCGCAAACAACAGCCGCAGGTAGTCATGAATTTCGGTGACCGTGCCGACGGTGGAGCGTGGGTTGTGGCTGGTTGCTTTCTGCTCGATGGAAATGGCGGGTGACAGACCTTCGATCAGATCGACGTCGGGTTTTTCCATGAGTTGCAAGAACTGGCGGGCGTAGGCCGAGAGGCTTTCGACATATCGCCGTTGTCCTTCGGCGTAGAGGGTGTCAAAGGCCAGCGAGCTCTTGCCCGAACCCGAGAGGCCGGTAATGACGATCAGCTTGTGACGGGGCAGGTCCAGGCTGATGTTCTGCAGATTGTGCGTACGCGCACCGCGGATGCGGATGTCTTCCATGACGTTTTCCGAAAGAGCTGCGGCCAGGGGCCGGTCGGCCGAAGGCCAACTGGTAATATTACGCGGCCGCGTTTGTGCACCGCAACTGTTTATTTATGTCCGATTCCACCCGTTCACCCAAAGAACCCATGCTGCCCGCCGAAAGACGCGCCGCCCTGGGGCTGGCCGCCATTTTTGCGCTGCGAATGCTGGGACTCTTCATCGTGCTGCCAGTCTTTGCCGTTGCCGCCCAAAATTTGACCGGTGGCCAGGATGTCGCCGCAGTGGGCCTGGCGCTGGGGGCCTATGGCCTGACGCAGGCCTGCCTTCAACTCCCGCTGGGTCTGGCGGCCGATCGCTGGGGTCGTAAACCGGTGATCGCGGTAGGTTTGACCTTGTTTGTCATCGGAAGTGTGATGTGTGCACTGGCCGACTCGATCGAGGCGATGACCTGGGGCCGCATGATTCAGGGGAGTGGGGCAATCTCGGCGGCCATTACGGCGCTGGTCGCTGATCTGACCCGCGATACCCAGCGCAGCAAGGCCATGGCCATGATCGGGGGCTCGATTGCCCTGATGTTCGCCCTGTCGCTGGCGCTGGGACCGATGTTGTATGGCTGGGTCGGTCTGGGCGGTTTGTTCTGGCTGACTTGCGCGCTGGGTGTTGGCGCATTCTGGACGATTTTTCGACTGGTTCCGCCGGCGCCGCCGTTTCCCAAACCAAAGGCGGGGACTTTTGTACTCGTCTTGCTCAATCCACGCCTTTTTCGCTTGAACCTGGGCGTTTTTATCTTGCACGCCATCCAGATCGCCATGTGGGTGGCGGTGCCGGCGTTGCTGATCCAGCTGGCTGATTTGCCGCTTGCGCGGCACTGGATGGTTTACTTACCGGCAGTTCTGGCGTCGCTGTTGCTACTGTGGCCGGCCATGATGCTGGCTGAACGTCGCGGCCACATGGCGCAGGTGTTTCGTGGCGCAATCGCGCTCCTGTGTCTCGTGCAGGTGGGGTTTTTAGCGATGTTGCAGTGGCCGGTTGCATCGGACACGGCCGCCGTTTTGTTGATTTTCGGGTGGATTGCCCTGTTTTTCAGTGGTTTTAATATGCTGGAGGCGCTGCAACCCTCGCTGATCTCACGCATTGCGCCGGCATCGGGCAAAGCCCAGGCATTGGGGCTCTATAACACCTTGCAATCGCTTGGTCTTTTTGCCGGTGGCGCTGGTGGCGGTTGGCTGCTGCAGGCGGGCGGTGATGCAGCTGTCTTTGCCGGGTGCGGTCTCCTAGCCCTGGTCTGGCTGGTGATTTCTTGGATGTGGCCGGCGCGGGTCTCTGCGTAAGCGCCAGTCCGGATCTCCGGCATGCTATTCTTTGCATCCGGTAAGCCATCTTTTTGGCCGCTACACTCGTTAACTCAGGAGATTGGTTATGGCATCGCTCAATAAAGTAATCCTCATCGGTAACCTCGGCGCAGATCCCGAAACCCGTTACACCACTTCAGGCGATGCGGTATGCAATATCCGTCTGGCGACGACAGATACCTGGCGCGATAAGGCGAGTGGTGAGCAGCGAGAATCTACCGAATGGCATCGCGTCGTGTTCTACCGCCGCTTGGCCGAAATCGCCGGTCAGTACCTCAAGAAGGGGTCGCAGGTCTATATCGAAGGTCGTATCAAGACCCGCAAGTGGCAGGACAAGGACGGCCAGGAGCGCTATACGACCGAAGTTGAAGCCACCGAAATGAAAATGTTGGGCCGCCGCGAAGGCCAGGGTGAGCCGGTCAGCCGTGATGATCCGTTTGCGCCGGCGGCCGCTACAGGTGGCAACGC
The DNA here is from genome assembly GCA_018883385.1 of Rhodocyclaceae bacterium. GTDB lineage: Bacteria > Pseudomonadota > Gammaproteobacteria > Burkholderiales > Rhodocyclaceae > Fluviibacter. The sequence continues at coordinate 21,258 of VEQD01000019.1, forward strand.
CAATCGTCGCCCGCCTGCCAATGTGGCAGATCTGGACGACGATATTCCGTTCTGATTGATGGGTCGGCAGTCGGTATCGACGTTCTGTTCTGGTTGAGTCGTTGGGAGTTTTTATGTCGGCAGCAACGTCGAATCCGTCAGCGCATGAACACAAGACGAGCATCCAGTTGCTCGTCTTGGGCGCTTTGGGTGTGGTGTATGGGGATATCGGCACGAGTCCTCTGTACGCCTTCAAGGAACTCTTCGCCGGTAATCACCCGATACCACTGACCGAGGCCAACGTCTTCGGCGGTCTCTCGATGATTTTCTGGGCGCTGATGATTATTGTCTCGCTCAAATACATTGTTTTTATCCTGCGCGCCGATAACCGGGGCGAGGGCGGCATGATGGCGCTGATCGCGCTGGCCTTGCATGAAGCGCAGGACAAGCCTAAGCGCGCCAAGTGGATCATGCTGGCCGGTATTCTGGGTACGGCCATGTTTTACGGTGATGGCATGGTCACCCCAGCCATCTCGGTGCTGTCGGCTGTGGAGGGTCTCGAAGTCGTCGCGCCTCAGTTACACAATGTCATTATTCCGATCACGCTGGTGATTCTGACGGTGCTATTCATGTTCCAGAAGCATGGCACGGCCAAGGTGGGGGCGTTCTTCGGCCCCGTCATGGCGATCTGGTTCGGTGTGCTTGGCGCAATGGGTCTGTACAACGTGGTCGATAACCCACACGTACTACTGGCGCTGAATCCTGCCTACGCGATCCATCTACTGACAGATAATCCGCATATGGCGTTCTTTGCCATGGGTAGTGTCGTGCTGGCGGTGACCGGTGCCGAGGCGTTGTATGCCGACATGGGCCACTTCGGCCGCAAACCGATCCGTATGGCCTGGGCTTTTTTTGTCTTGCCGGCGCTGGTGCTGAACTATTTCGGCCAAGCCGCATTGGTCTTGGGGCATCCGGAGGCGATGGACAATCCCTTCTACATGGGCGTCCCCGAGTTCCTGCGGTTCCCGCTGGTCTGTCTGGCGACCTGTGCCGCGGTGATTGCCTCGCAGGCGGTGATTACTGGGGCGTATTCGATGACGCGTCAGGCGATGCAACTTGGGTTTGTGCCGCGCATGCTGGTGACGCATACGTCGGAAAAGGAGCAGGGACAGATCTACATGCCGGGGGTCAACTGGTTGCAGCTCTCCGCAGTAATTTTGCTCGTGCTGACGTTCAAGTCGTCGAATAATCTGGCTGCGGCTTATGGCCTGGCCGTGACGGGCGATATGGTCATCACGTCGTTGCTAGCCGTCGTCGTTGCCGCCAAAATCTGGCACTGGGGATGGTATCGCGCCGCCTTGCTGTTTGCCTGCTTCCTAGTCTTCGAATTGATTTTCCTGTGGGCGAATATCCAGAAGATTCCGGATGGTGGCTGGTTCCCGCTCGTGGCAGGCCTGGTGATCTTTACCATCATGACCACCTGGAAACGGGGGCGTGATCTGCTGCGCAAACGTCTGCGTAGCGAAGAGCTTCGGCTTGATGCTTTCGTTGGCAGTTTGGCGGTGGGCGGACCGCAACGGGTGCCCGGCGTTGCCGTTTTTCTGAATGGTGACTTGACCGGTGTACCGCATGCCTTGCTACACAACATGATGCACAATAAAGTGTTGCATGAAAAGGTGCTGATCACCTGTGTGCAGATTGAAGACGTGCCCTTTGTACCAGAAACGGACCGTGTTGAAGTCACACCGCTGAAAGAAAACTTCTGGACGATCCTGATTCGCTATGGTTTTAAAGAAGAACCGAATCTTCCGGCAGCGCTAGTATTGTGTGCTGAACACGGCTTGCCGATCAATATGATGGAGACCTCGTTCTTCCTGGGTCGCGAGACGCTGATTCCGAAGCTGAACTCCGAAATGGCCTTCTGGCGCGAGAAGTTGTTCATCACCATGTACCGCAATGCGGATAGTGCGACGAACTACTTCAATATTCCGACCAATCGGGTCGTTGAACTCGGCACTCAGGTCGCCCTCTGATTTTTTGCCGGGTGGGGCGCACGACTTTTTTGCGCCTGCCCATCCCGCCCGACAAAAATTTCTGATTGGGGTTGCCTAGCTGTTGCGGATTTTGTTGACCATCGCGGTGGTCGAGGTGTCGTGCAGGAACGGGATTGACACCACCTTGCCGCCCCAGCCGCAGACCTCGGTTGCGCCGACGATCTTGTCGACCGCCCAGTCGCCGCCTTTGACCAGAATGTCGGGCTTGCAATCCAGGATGCGTTGAATGGGCGTGTCTTCGTCGAACCAGGTGACCAGTGTGACGCTTTCCAGCGCGGCCAGCACGGCCATGCGGTTGTCTAGTGGGTTCATCGGGCGATCATCGCCTTTGCCCAGACGCTTGACCGAAGCATCGGTATTGGCGGCAACGATCAGCGATGCACCAAGCGCCCGTGCTTGTGCCAGATAGGTGACATGCCCACGGTGCAGGATGTCGAAGCATCCATTCGTAAACACGATCGGGCGCGGCAGTTTTGCCACACGCGTAGCAAGATCGGCGGGCTGAACAATTTTTTGCTCAAAGGCCGGCAAAGGTAGATCGCTGATGTGCGTCATCAGGCAGCGGCCAGTGATTTACGAAAACGGTTGAGATCCTGAATCGTTTCAAAGGTCTGTTCGAAGAGGCTGGACATGTTGCGTAGAATGCCGCCGACCACGCGGTCTTCACAGGCCTTGTCGAACTTGATTTGGGTATCCAGCCAGTGCTCCAGCCATGCCGGATCAGGCATCCGGCTCTGCACGGTATCTTGCGGGTAGAGTGCTTTGTTAACGTGCAAGTTGGTGGGGTGCAACGCTTTTTGTGTTCGTGCGGAACTGGCCATCAGGACGCCGATCTTGGCAAAGGCCTGGGCGGCGATTCGGCCGTGGGTGTCGATGGCGCGTTTCATGTACTTCAGATACGCACCGCCGTGTCGCGCTTCGTCGCGCGAGAGCAGATCGTAGATTTTTTTAATCACCGGTTCCGTGTGCCATTCACCGGCACGACGGTACCACTGGGTGAGCCGGACTTCGCCACAGAAATGCAGCATCAGGGTCTCGAGCTTGGGCGCCGGGTCGAATTCGAAGCGGACGGCGTGCAGCTCTTCCTCGGTCGGACAGAGGTCCGGCCGAAAGCGGCGCAGGTATTCCATGAGAACCAGCGCATGTTTCTGCTCTTCGTAGAACCAGATGCTCATGAAGGCGCTGAAATCGGAGTCATCCCGATTGTCGCGCAGAAACATTTCCGTTGCCGGGAGTGCGGCCCATTCGGTAATCGCGTTGTACTTGATCGTCAGCGCTTGTTCTTCGGTCAGCTTGCTGGCGTCAAACTCATCCCAGGGAACGTCATCGGCCATAGACCAACGCGCCTTTTCTAGGCTGTGATAGAGATCGTGGAAAAGCATGGTGGTCATTTTTTTTGGGGTTTATATGTTTGATCCGCATTCTAGCAATGAAGGCCAGTTATGGATGGCGAATGCCTGAGTATTTGCGCATTCTTTGATCAATCCCCACCGGATTGTGAGGGGATTGTGTAGGGTTTA
>VEQD01000048.1 GCA_018883385.1 Rhodocyclaceae bacterium
TCAGCCACTTGGCTAACCTGGCCGAAGATCGTCATTACATCCGCCGTCGGGCTGTTTATGAGCGGGCGGGGAGAATGCAGCCCGGCAGCATCGATGCAGCCATGCAGCGCTTGCAGGCGGGTGGCATCACGCCACGAGTGATTGCTCAGACGTTGGCGCAGGCCTATGTGTCGCCAGTGCTCACAGCGCATCCGACCGAGGTGCAACGCAAAAGCATTCTCGACGCGGAGCGGGATATTGCCCAGTTGCTGACCGAGCGCGATGCGTTCCGTGACGCCGCTGGCACGGCGAAAAGCCGCAATGCGTTGTTGGAACGTCGACTCGCCGCCAACGAGCAACAGATCCGTGCGCGCGTCATGCAGCTTTGGCAAACACGCCTGCTGCGGTTCACCAAGCTGACAGTCATTGATGAAATTGAAAACGCGCTGAGCTATTACGAAACCACCTTTCTGGGGGAGATTCCGCGCATGTATGCCGCGCTGGAGGCCGGCCTGTCGGGTAAGCCAGTACCCAGTTTTTTCCGGATGGGACAATGGATCGGGGGTGACCGTGACGGTAATCCCAATGTGACGGCGGCAACGCTGGATTATGCAACGCGACGCCAATGTGAGGTGGCGATACGGCACTATCTTCAGGAAGTGCGGGAGTTGGGGCGAGAGCTATCGCAGTCGTCGATGCTGACGGAATTTACGCCCGAGGTACGGGCGCTGGCTGCTGCCGCTCCCGATAAAAGCGAACATCGACGTGACGAGCTGTACCGACTTGCTCTAAGCCATATTCATGCACGTTTACAGAATACGTTGCGACAACTTCAAGGCAGTGCTCACGTCGAGCCGCTGGCATACACAGCTGCCGAGGCGCTCAAAGCTGATCTGCAAGCTGTCGAAGCTTGTCTGCAAACGCAAGGAGCCGATGCGATGGCTTTGCAACGACTGCATCCGTTGATTCGCGCCGTCGACGTGTTCGGCTTTCATCTGGCCACCGTCGATTTGCGTCAGAGCTCGGATAAGCATGAAGCCGTAGTCGCGGATTTGCTGGCGACAGCCGGAATTTGTCCGGCGTATGACGACCTGGATGAAGCCGGACGTCAAAGCCTGCTGCTGGAAGTGCTCAATGATGTCCGGCCGTTGCGGGTGCCGACCGCAGAATATTCGGCACATACGCGCGACGAGTTGGCGATTTTCGAAATGGCCCGCTGTGTGATTGAACGTTATGGCCGGATGGCGATTCGACACTACATCATCAGCCACACCGAAACGGTGAGCGATCTGCTGGAAGTCCTAGTATTGTTCAAGGAAGTCGGGTTAATGCGCGGCACACTGGTGGATGCCGCCACAGCCGATCTGATTGTGGTGCCGCTCTTTGAAACAATTGCCGATTTGCGCAACGCGGCACCGATCATGCGCCAGTTCTATGCACTGGATGGCGTGGCCGACATGATGCGTCGCTCAGGCGGTGAACAAGACATCATGCTGGGTTACAGCGATAGCAACAAGGATGGCGGTATCTTTACGAGTAATTGGGAGCTGTATCGTGCCGAGATCGCCTTAGTCGATCTATTCGAGGAGCTGGCCAATAGTCACAATATTCAGTTGCGTATGTTCCACGGCCGCGGCGGAACGGTGGGTCGTGGCGGTGGCCCGAGCTATGAAGCGATTCTGGCGCAGCCTCCGGGTACGGTGCGTGGCCAGATTCGGCTGACCGAACAAGGTGAAGTTATCGCCTCCAAATATGCGAATCCGGAAATCGGACGGCGCAATCTGGAGACTCTGGTCGCCGCAACATTGGAAGCAACGCTGCTCAAGCCGACCAAACCGGCGCCGCGGGGCTTCCTTGAAGTGGCCGATGTATTGGCAGAGGAAAGCACCCGAGCCTATCGGGCACTGGTCTACGAAACCCCGGGTTTCGTCGATTATTTCTTCGCCGCAACGCCGCTGAAAGAATTGACGCAACTCAATATTGGTTCTCGACCGGCCTCGCGCAAAGCGTTACAGCACATCGAAGATTTGCGGGCGATCCCCTGGAGCTTTAGCTGGGGCCAGTGCCGTCTAACTTTGCCGGGATGGTTTGGCTTTGGCTCGGCGGTTGCGGCGTATCTGAATAACGGGCCCGCCAAAGGCCGTAAAACACGCCTTGGACTGCTGCAACGGATGTATCGCGAGTGGCCGTTCTTCCGCACTCTGCTCTCTAATCTCGACATGGTGCTGGCCAAGAGCGATTTGGCACTGGGTTCGCGCTATGCCGAGTTGGTCGACGACAAGCGCTTACGGCGCCGGATCTATGGTGCAATTGAAACGGAATGGCAGCGCACGGCGGATGCGCTGAATCAGATCACGGGTGAGAAACACCGACTGGCCAACAACCCCGGACTGGCGCGTTCGATTCGGCATCGTTTTCCGTATATCGATCCCCTGCATCATCTGCAGCTAGAACTGATTCGTCGTTACCGTCTGGGGCAGGCCGGTGAGAAGGTGCAGCGCGGCATTCACCTCAGTATTAATGGAATCTCGGCAGCACTAAGAAACACCGGTTGATTGAGCTAGTTGTAACCATGCATGTGCTGTGGTGCAGCACATGCATGAATATTGATCATTATAGGGTGCAAAAAAATTCAGCTCATGAGCCAAGATGAGACCTATAATTTTTTGATGAATCAGCCGCGTAAATCCCCCGCACTCATAGAAGCACTTTCAAAGCTTCTGCCAGCGGCCAATCTGCTCTGGCAAAAAGAAGACACCGCACCCTACGAATGTGATGGCCTGGCGGCTTATCGCACATTGCCCTTAGCGGTGGCATTGCCTGAGAACGAAGCTCAGGTTCAAGCAATCCTCAAAGCTTGCAATCAATTCGGCGTTCCGGTTGTTCCGCGTGGTGCGGGCACCGGTCTCTCCGGCGGCGCCATGCCGATGGCCGAAGGCATTGTGCTTTCTACGGCCAAGCTCAATAAAATTCTGAATATCGACCCGCTGAGTCGTCGCGCGGTGCTGCAGCCTGGCGTCCGCAATCTGGCAATTTCCGATGCGGCTGCCCCTTATGAGTTGTACTACGCACCGGACCCCTCCAGCCAGATTGCCTGCTCAATCGGTGGTAACGTCGCGGAGAACTCCGGTGGCGTGCATTGCCTGAAATACGGCCTCACTGTTAATAACGTCATCAAAGTACGTGCCGTACTCATGGATGGCGAAATCGTTGAATTCGGTACCGAAGCCCTGGATGCGCCGGGGCTGGATTTGCTCGGTGTGATGATCGGTAGCGAAGGCATGCTTGCGGTCGTCACGGAGGTGACGGTTCGCCTGATCCCCAAACCGCCTGTGGCGCGCGTCATCATGGCCAGCTTCGACGACATGACCAAAGCCGGCAATGCGGTGGCCGATGTCATCGCGGCAGGGTTGATTCCCGCCGGCCTAGAAATGATGGATAAACCGGCAACGCGGGCCGTCGAAGAATTCGTACAGGCGGGCTATGACTTGAATGCAGAAGCCATTTTGCTTTGCGAATCCGATGGCACGCCCGAAGAAGTCGAAGAAGAAATCGAGCGCATGAGTGCGGTATTGCTTCAGTCCGGTGCAACGCGCATTCAGGTCTCCGAGAGTGAAGCCGAACGTATGCGGTTCTGGAGCGGGCGCAAGAACGCCTTCCCGGCCGCCGGTCGCATCTCACCCGACTACTACTGTATGGATGGGACGATCCCGAAGAAGCACATCGCCACCCTCCTTAATCAGATTACCGAGATGGAAGCGCGTTACGGCCTCCGCTGCATGAATGTCTTTCATGCCGGAGACGGCAACATGCATCCGTTGATTCTGTTTGATGGTTCGGACGAAGATCAGTGGCATCGCGCCGAAGATTTCGGCAATGAAATTCTGGAAGCCTGTGTCGCACTGGGTGGCACGGTGACGGGCGAGCACGGCGTGGGCATCGAAAAGATCAACACCATGTGCGTGCAGTTCGATGAAAAAGAGCGTGATGCCTTCTTCGGCGTCAAAGCAGCATTCGATCCTGCCAAGTTGCTGAATCCGGACAAGGTGATCCCAACCCTACACCGTTGTGCAGAGTACGGTCGTATGCACGTGCATCGTGGCCAGATGCCCCACGCGGATCTGCCGCGTTTCTAATGATTGATCGTTGCTATGTCTGACCTAACCCAAGATTTTATCGGCGAGATTCGTGCAGCAGCTGCCGCCGGAGCGTCGTTGGCGATTGAAGGCGCCGGTAGCAAGCGTTGGTATGGCAATCCGGTCGTCGCTCAACGCGCGTTGGCCACCGCGGCACACACAGGGATCGTTGATTACGATCCGGCAGAGTTGGTGCTCACCGCGCGTAGCGGAACCACGTTGGCCGATATTGAGTCGACTTTGGCCGAGCGTGGTCAGATGCTGGCCTTCGAGCCGCCGCGCTATGCACGGGAATCGACGCTTGGCGGCGCCATTGCAACCGCGCTGTCCGGCCCCAGCCGCCCTTTCGTGGGCGGCGTCCGAGATTTCGTGCTCGGAATGCATGTGATCGATGGCAAAGGTGATGTGCTGAAGTTTGGTGGCCAGGTTATGAAGAATGTCGCCGGCTACGACGTATCACGCCTGATGACTGGGTCTATAGGTATTCTCGGGTTGATTTCGCAAGTCTCGCTCAAGGTATTGCCATTGCCGGTTGCCACGGCGACGCTGCGCTTTGAATTGTCTGAAGCAGAAGCAATCCAACGCGTTAATGAATGGTCCGGTAAGCCGCTGCCGTTGACGGCCAGTGTTTGGGAGAATGGCATTCTGCACATTCGCCTGAGCGGTGCGCGTGCCGCCGTCGATTCGGCGATTCAGCACATGCGAGGTGTTCTGCTCAATGTATCGGGCGCCGATGCGCTGTGGAACGGACTACGCGATCAGACGCACGCTTTCTTCTGCGATGCCGCCGAGATGAACGTTGGCCAGACGCTTTGGCGTTTGTCCTTGCCGGCCATTGCGCCAGCCATAACGGCGGATCAGATACCGGGCGCCGATCGGCAACTCATCGAGTGGGGCGGTGGCCAGCGCTGGCTGTGGAGCACTGCGAATGGTGACGCCATCCGTCATGCTGCCCGCCAAATGGGCGGCCATGCCGTTCGATTCAATAATCAGCACGGTGATGGTGAAACCTTTGCCCAGCCCTCGGCAGCGCTGATGGCGATCCACCGTCGTCTCAAACAAACATTCGATCCGCAGGGCATTTTCAACCCCGGCCGTCTGTACCAGGGTCTCTGAGGTCGTCACGATGCAGATCAAGATCGTCCCCGAGTTTCAGAACGACGCCGATGTCGGTATCGTCAAATCCATTGTTAACAAGTGCGTGCACTGCGGTTTCTGCACCGCTACCTGTCCCACCTATCAGGTCTTGGGTGATGAGCTCGATGGTCCGCGCGGCCGTATCTATTTGATGAAAGAAATGGTCGAAGGCGCGCCGGTCACTGCCAAGACGCAAAGCCATCTGGATCGTTGCCTGACGTGCCGTAATTGCGAGTCGACATGCCCCTCCGGCGTGCGCTATGGTCGTCTGGTCGATATTGGTCGTCGGTTGGTGGATGAGCGTGTTACACGCCCCTTGTCGCAACGCGTTCAGCGATGGTTGATGCGCGAAACCCTAAGTCGCCGCGAAGTTTTCTCTTTTCTTTACGGAATCGCCCGCATTGCGCGCCCGATCTTACCGGCCAGCTTGCAGAAAAAGATTCAGGTACCGCAACCTGCAGGTGCCTGGCCATCATCGAACACCTCGACACGACAGATGCTGCTCCACGAGGGTTGCGTGCAGCCTGCCATGATGCCAAATGTCGATGCTGCAACCGCGCGCGTATTTGACAAGCTTGGTATCGAACTGGTGATTGCCTCTTCCGCTGAGTGCTGTGGTGCGATTCGTCAGCATCTGAGCGATCACCATGGCGCCG
>VEQD01000089.1 GCA_018883385.1 Rhodocyclaceae bacterium
AGCTCGCCTTCAAGGGAGAAATCCCTGGCGTGATCAAGGCCAGCTGGTAAGCAGGAGGATTTGATATGGCAATGAGTGATCCGATCGCCGATATGCTGACCCGCATCCGCAATGCGCAGATGTCCCAGAAGCTGGTGGTGCGTATGCCCGCCTCGAAGCTGAAGGTGGCCATCGCTAAAGTGCTCAAGGATGAAGGTTACGTTGAGGATTTTGCCGTGCGTGGTGAAGCTGCCAAGCCGGAACTGGAAATTGGTCTGAAGTACTACGCTGGCCGCCCGGTCATCGAACGCGTCGAACGCGTTTCGCGCCCTGGTCTGCGTGTCTACAAACCGTCTGCTGACATTCCCCGCGTCATGAACGGCCTGGGCATCGCGATTGTCTCGACCCCGAAGGGTGTCATGACCGATCGTAACGCCCGCGCTGCCAATGTCGGCGGTGAAGTGCTCTGCTACGTGGCCTAAGGGAGGGTTCGATATGTCTCGCGTAGCTAAGAATCCAGTCGCCCTGCCACAAGGCGTTGAAGTCAAACTGGCCGGCGCACAAGTAAGCGTCAAAGGCCCGTTGGGCACGCTGACGCTGAACTGCAACAACGCGGTTGAAGTAGTTCAGGATGGCGCTGCACTCCAGGTTAAAGCCGTCGCTGGTGCCGTCAACGGCAATGCGCTGTCGGGTACCACCCGCGCGCTGCTGGCAAATCTGGTAAATGGTGTTTCCAAGGGTTTCGAAAAGAAACTAACCCTGGTTGGCGTGGGCTACCGTGCTCAAGCCCAGGGCGACACCCTGAACCTGTCTCTCGGTTTCTCGCACCCGGTTGCTCACAAGATGCCTGCTGGCGTCAAAGTGGAAACCCCGTCGCAAACCGAAATCGTGATCAAGGGGATCGACAAGCAACAAGTAGGTCAGGTTGCTGCCGAAATTCGTGCCTATCGTAAGCCGGAGCCTTATAAGGGCAAGGGTGTGCGTTACGCCGATGAGGTCGTGATCCTCAAGGAAACCAAGAAGAAGTAAGGGTGCCCTATGAAAGATAAAAAACAGTCGCGTTTGCGCCGTGCCCGTCAGGCACGCGCTCGCATCGCTGAGCAAAAGGCGATCCGCCTGAGCGTGTTCCGCACCAACCAGCATATCTACGCCCAGGTCATTTCGGCCTGCGGTGGCAAAGTGCTGGCCGCTGCTTCGACCGTTGAAGCCGATGTCCGTAAAGACATCCCGAACGGTGGCAACGTTGCTGCCGCCACCACGGTTGGCAAGCTGGTTGCTGAGCGCGCCCGCAAAGCCGGTGTTGAACAAGTTGCCTTTGACCGCTCGGGTTTCAAGTACCACGGTCGTATCAAGGCCCTGGCTGAAGCTGCCCGTGAAAACGGTCTCAAGTTCTAAGCCGCGTAGG
>VEQD01000049.1 GCA_018883385.1 Rhodocyclaceae bacterium
ACGCCAAGCTGAGCAAAGCTGCTGCTCAAGCCGCCCTCGACGCCACGATCGCTGCTGTTGTTAAGGCCGTGACCAAGGGTGACTCGGTGAGCCTGGTGGGCTTCGGTTCGTTCTCGAGCGGCAAGCGCGCTGCTCGTACCGGTCGCAACCCGCAGACCGGCGAAACCATCAAGATCGCTGCTGCCAAGACTGTTAAGTTCTCGGCCGGTAAGGCATTCAAGGATGCCGTGAACAAGCGCAAGTAATCGCGTTTCGCTTCACAAGAAAGCCCGCTTCGGCGGGCTTTTTATTTGGTATTCATCTAAAAAATATTTATAACAAGAAATCTTATAAGGCTTGTAAAAACAGGCGTAATACCAACTAAACTGCGTAGATTCTTAGGTTTAGTTCTATGCACAACAGATTGAATAGTTGGATTAACGGATATGCACGAGAAACGATCGGGGGCTACTGGGGGCGCCTTGGGGTTTGCCTCGTTAGTCGGTCACGGGGCTTACCCCCTACAGTAGTGTATGTGCCCAGTGGGAAAGACACGGAAAGTGCGGGCTGGGGTGAGGCGGTCTTAAAACTTGAAGCGCTGTCCGGAATTAAAAGGGCACAAATGGCTTTTGCCATGGCACTTGATACGGATGATGTGTTTCTCAGAACGATCACAGTGCCTGAGGGACTCGATGAACGTCAGCTAGAGCAAGTAGCGATCGTCGAGGCGGTTTCTAATTTACCGGTGCCACCGGAAGAAATATGCCTTGATTTCATTCGCGGTAGTAGTGATGGGCGTGATGAAACCGTAGGAATTGCATTTTGTAGACGCGAACGTATCGATGAGATTCTTGCGAATGCAGAAGAGGTGAACGTTCCGGTTCATGTTATCGATAGGGACGTGCAAGCGATTCACGACGCCATCGAGAATAAAGCGCTTTCAGAAAACACAGATATCAAATACCCGTATGGAATTGTTCTTACAGAACTATCATCGAGGATTGTGATATGTCTTGGTCCTACTGAGTTTGAGGTGTATCCGGTTCGTATCCCGACAGATGACATTGCGGAGCTCGGCGTAAGTCTTTTGACACAGCTGAAGCATTGCTGGATGCGTTGCAAAATGAGTAGACCAATTGATTCGGAAGTTTTAGAGCAAGTTCTGGTGATTGGTGATGTGGCACCTAGGTTCGATTGGCAATCTATGAATGCTGAGACTTCTTCATCCAAGAAGATTGATCATTTATTGATTGATCAGTTTGTTGAGAAAGATTCTGCTAATGACTACGCGCCTGACGAGATTATTCTGATTGCTCTGGGCATGTCTGGTAGGTGCTTGTCATGATGGACGTACGCTTCAATTTGTTACCCCATCGTCGAATGTCACAGGATCTCGCTTGGCGCGTATTTGCTAGGCAAGTGACAGTAACGGCGAGCGCAGCACTTGTCATCACAGCACTGGGTGCTCTAGTGATGCAACGATCTAATTCAGATCAAGTGTCATTTCAGCAGGCACTCATTGAGGAAAATAGGCGTTTGGTCCCAGAGTACGAAGAGTCTCTAAGAGTCGAGCAGCAATACCAGCGCATGGTGTTGCGTCAAAAAGTGATCGAAGGACTCGACGCCCGACGCTCGACCAGTGTGCTCATCCTGAATGATTTAGCAGCAGCTTTACCAAGGGAGGTATATCTTCTTCGGCTATCGGAGGATGGTCAGCTCTTTGAGGTGGAGGGGAAGTCTGTTGATGCGGCCGCAATTGCGCGATTTCTTGAGCGGCTCGCGAATTCTGCATACCTGGAGCAGGTCACTTTGGGAGAGATACGAACCCAAGATTCCGATGGCATCGCTGCTTATCAGTTTTCGATCACAGGAAAAGTAAGACTTGCCAACCTTGCCAAGTCCAAATCAGAAGGGGCTGGACGGTAATGATGTTCCGGGAATGGGTTGGCATCACGCGTCAGAAGTATGGCGAGTTGGTCCAGGTGTTAAAAAAGAGTCGCCAAACTCTGCAGGGTTGGTACATGAAGTCGCTGGCGTTGAGTAAAAACCTGCTCACCCTGGATGTTCGAGAGTTGGTTGAGCACTTGGTTTGTCACATACGTGAAGCAGGAACCGCGAAAAACCAATTCAGTAACATCAAAGCATGGCCACAATGGTTTAGAGGGGTATTGCTTTGCCTGATCTTTGCGCTAACACTCGGGGCCTCGTCAACGATGCTTTGGGGTAATTTGTCATATGAATCACGTGCCCTCGAAAATGAATTATTAATACAGAAGTCCCGGTTTCAGCGCATGGCTTATGAAGCAGCACTGCTGGAGACCCGCGTTGATCGTGTAGGCGCAATCGAAGCGCGGTTCGGCCAGATGCTAGAGCTTATTCCTGCTGAACTTGAGGTCGTGCATGTGCTGGATCAGGTGAACAAGGTGGCACGCGAGAGCGGCATGAAATTGCAGTCTTTTAGACCAGATCCCGAGATCATTGAAGAGGCTTACGCGACACTACCGATCCATATAGAGCTCTCGGGTAGCTTTGACGCAGTGGGACGTTTTTTGGAGGCCATATCACGTCTACAGCACCTGGTGACGATGGACATTTCGCTGGAGTCTAAGGAAGCAATCCCCGGGAAATTGTCTCTGACAGCAACGCTGAAGGCCTATCGGGGTGATGTGCCTAAGAAGCCTGGCAATGGTGAAATCATTGACGGGGGGTTAAATGCCTCTCGTTAAGCATTGGGCATGCTCAATGATGCTTCTTGGGGTGGTGGCTTGCGAGGCCTGGGATCATGAGCGCACTGCAGAAGCATGGATGTCGGCGGAGAGAGCACGCATTGCAACGCCTCAGCTGCCACCCGTGCCGGAGATTATTGACACCCTGCCGGCCGTCTACACAGCAAAAACGCAGGATCCATTCGACCCGTCTCGTACTACCGCGGGAATTGGCGTGAGCTCAAAGGGAGCGAGGACGGATGTCTTATTCCCAGACACGCCGATCGCGTCATTATCCATTGTGGGTTTCATCACCGCAGCAGGTGGACGCGTGGCGGTGGTGCGCTCGGGCGCCGTATATCGATCAGTACGTCAAGGTGACCGAATCGGCTTACAGGTTGCAACAGTGACACAAATTGGCGATCAAGGGTTGCTGTTGGCGACTGATGGGGCGGAAAGCCAATGGCTTCTGCGGGACAAATGATGACATCACGGAGACTGCTTGTGACGAAAAGAACAATATTGGCTGGTTTCACCTTGGCGATGGCGTGTCCATGGCTGATCCAACATACGATTTCTACGGTCTTGGCGCAGACGTCCATGACTCAGTGGCCGGCAGTTGGATCTGAAAATAAAAAGCCGAAATTAAAGACGAGCCGCAACACAACCGCTCAAAGAGTGACCATCGATATTCAAAATGGCGATATTAGGCAGATATTAGGCATGATGGGGCGCGAAATCGGTGTCAACGTTGTCGTCAGCGACTCCGTAAAGGGGTCGATCACCATCGTGATGCGTGATGTGCCCGCCGAAGAGGTGCTTCAGGCGATCTACCAGCAAAAAGGATTGGTTGGCAGGATGGATGATGGTGTTCTCGTCATCCGGCCACGTACCGAGGCGGCTGAACAAGAGCGGGTGACGATGGAAATGCAGCAACAGAGCCAGGCGATTGGCCCGTTGCGTCAACAGGCATTCCGCATGAAATTTGCCCAGGCCCTAGATCTGGAAAAATTAGTGCGCGAACAGCTCACGTTGCGTGGCAAAGTCAGCGTCGACTCGCGAACGAACACATTGTTTGTCAATGATACGGGGCTCAAGCTCTCGGAGATTGCCGCGTTGATTCATGTGGTGGATCAGCCGATTCGACAGGTATTGATCGAAGCCCGAATTGTCGAGGCCAATGAAACCTTTAATGAAGAACTGGGGGTTAGGTTAGGTGCACTCGATAGTGTGAGAACCGGCGGTGGATTACAACTGGGGGGCGGCCAGTATGTGCCCCCGACCCAGGCGGGTCAAGCCTTGAATTACAACCGGTACGTGCCAGGCAGCGCATCAGGAAGCCCGACTTACCAGACGCTTAATAGTGTCAACGGCCAGCCATTTGCTGTGAACCAGACGCTGGGATCCGTGAACCTACCGACTACAAGATCTGCTGCTGGGACATTGGCATTCGCATTGCTGAATCCAACTGGCTCAAAAATACTCAACGTCGAACTTTCAGCATTGGAGTCAGATGGCCGCGGCAAAATCATTTCCAGTCCCAAAGTAATCACCGGGGATAATGTCAAAGCACTTATCGAGGACGGCACGGAGATTCCTTACCTATCAACGGCGCAAACCGGGGGAACCACGATACCGACTGTGGAGTTTAAAAAGGCTGTGTTGTCGCTGGATGTGACACCACAGATCACTCCCGACGGCAAAGTTCGTTTAAAGCTTATTGTTCGTAAAGAAGAGCCAGATTATGCAGCGATGCAGCTTATTCCTGGATCGACCAATCCGCCGATCAAGAGCACAGTCGTCACAACGGATGTCCTGGTAGAAAACGGCGGCACTGTCTCGATTGGCGGTGTTTTTATCAAGAAAGTGGATAATCTCGTCACGCAGGTTCCATTTTTGGGAGACATCCCGTTTATTGGGAATCTGTTCAAATATCGTTCAACGACGGAACAGCGTCGTGAATTGCTGGTGTTCATTTCACCGCAGATCATGGCCGGTAGCCAATAACCCTCTTTTGTATGCCCAATACCCAACCGCCCAATCTTGTCCCGAACGTTTTTCTCGTTGGCCTCATGGGGGCTGGCAAGTCAACGGTCGGCCGCTTGCTGGCGCGGCGCTTGGGTAAAACCTTCGTCGATACCGATCATGAGATCGAAAAGCGCAATGGCGTGACGATTCCCCTGATTTTCGAGATTGAGGGGGAGGACGGTTTTCGCAAGCGAGAGCAAGAGGTATTGGCCGATTTGGCGCAGGAACCGGATGTCGTGTTGAGTACCGGTGGCGGGATTGTATTGCGGCCCGAGAACCGCGAGGTGCTGCGTCATCAGGGTTTTGTGGTCTACTTGAGTGCGCGGCCAGAATTGCTGGCCGAGCGAACGCGACATGACAAGAGCCGTCCGCTGCTGAATGTGGCAGACCCGCTGGCCCGCTTGCGTGAATTGCACGCCATTCGTGACCCGCTCTATCGCGAAGTGGCACATGCCATTGTAGAGACCGGGCGCGGTGCCCCCCAACAGGTGGTGCAGGCCATCGTGAATGCGCTGACCAAAGCGGGTAAGCTGACCTGAACCTGCCTGGTTGTCTCTGCGCTCGGGCTACAATGGCGACATGAATTCACCGCATCAAACGCTAACCGTCGCGCTGGATGAGCGCAGCTACCCTATTCATATTGGTTGTGGCCTGCTGGCCAATGCCGAGTTGTGGCGCCCGCACCTCAACCCCAAGACCGGCGCGGTAGTCATTACCAATACGACCGTGGCGCCTCTGTATCTGGACAAGGTGATGGCCACCCTGGCATCGCTGAATTGCCCGGCATTCTCGGTGATCTTGCCTGATGGTGAGGAATACAAGTCCTGGGAAACGCTGAACACGGTTTTTGATGCACTGCTCGAGCACCGCTGTGAGCGTGGCACCACGCTAATTGCGCTGGGTGGCGGTGTGATTGGCGATCTCGTAGGTTTTGCGGCAGCCTGTTATCAGCGCGGTGCGCCGTTTATTCAGGTGCCGACCACGCTGCTGTCGCAGGTGGATTCATCGGTGGGTGGCAAGACTGCCATCAACCATCCGCTGGGCAAGAACATGATTGGGGCTTTCTATCAGCCAAAG
>VEQD01000050.1 GCA_018883385.1 Rhodocyclaceae bacterium
ATTTCCTGATGCAGGAGTTGAACCGCGAAGCCAACACCCTTGGTTCGAAATCGGTTAGCACCGAGATTTCCGGTATCGCCATGGAACTGAAGCTTTTGGTCGAACAGATCCGTGAACAGGTGCAGAATATCGAATAATCGACTTTTTGGCCTATTGACCCTGATCATGACTCAGAACGCTTCGACTCATCGCGCCGGACCGGGCAGCTTATTCGTAATTGCGGCTCCCTCGGGCGCCGGCAAGACGACTTTGACGCGCATGGCTTTGGCGCAAAATCCGCGATTGGCGCTATCGATCTCCACCACCACGCGAGCGCCGCGCCCTGGCGAGTGCGATGGCGTGGATTATCACTTTGTGTCGGTAGATGCGTTCAAGCAGATGCAGACCGCGGGCGAGTTTCTAGAATCGGCCGAGGTTCATGGCAATTTTTACGGCACAACTTGCCGTGGTATTGAAGCGTTACTCAGCGAAGATCGCGATGTCATTCTGGAAATCGACTGGCAGGGTGCGCAGCAGGTTCGTGGGCTATACCCCGAGTCTGTGGGCATTTTTATCCTGCCACCGTCGTTTGATGTACTCGAGCGCCGTTTGCAGGGTCGTGGCCAGGATTCGGCTGAAGTGATCGCTCGCCGGGTGGCCAATGCCCGGGAGGAATTGCAGCATCTGGATGAGTTTCCCTACGTTATAATCAACGAAAACCTGGATGAAGCCCTTGCCGAGTTGCTGGCCGTGTTTGCGGCCTCCCGTCTGCGACTGGAAAACCAGATGCAACGCGCAGCATTGTTGATGGCTTCTTATCTCCATCGCATTTAAAGAACGGAAACGCATCATGGCTCGTATTACAGTTGAAGACTGTCTGAAAAAAATCCCGAACCGTTTTCAGATGACCCTGGCAGCGACATACCGCGCGCGTCAGCTGGCGAACGGCGCTACGCCGCACGTCGAAGCAGACCTCGACAAACCAACCGTGATCGCGCTGCGTGAAATTGGCGAAGGGTTGGTGGGTGTCGAAGTGTTGAATCGTCCGCAGGCCTAATGCACCTCTGATGTATCGGATGGAAACAGGGGCCCACGATGAATACGGAAGCCCGTGCGCCACTCAACGTCGACGTTTCCCCTGATCAGTTGCCGGCTATCGGGCCGGACGACCCGGCTTATCGGGTTTTTATAGACAGCCTGGATTATCTTCCCGCCCAGGACTTGGCGCGCGTCGAAGAAGCGTTTGTCTTCAGCGAGCGCTGCCACCGCGGTCAAAAGCGAATTTCCGGTGAGCCCTACATAACGCACCCGTTAGCGGTTGCCGGCGCCCTAGCCGAATGGAAGATGGATGCCGTGGCCATTATGGCTGCACTGCTTCACGATACGATCGAAGACACCGGCGCCACCAAGGAAGAGCTGGCCAGACGGTTTGGCAAACCGGTTGCCAATCTGGTGGAGGGCTTGTCGAAACTGGACCGCCTAGAGTTTGCCAGTCAGCATGAGGCGCAAGCAGAAAACTTCCGCAAGATGTTGCTGGCCATGGCGCGCGACATCCGTGTCATTCTGATCAAGCTCACCGATCGTCTGCATAACATGCAGACCCTTGGCTCGATGCGGCCAGATAAACGTCGCCGGATCGCGCGTGAAACGCTCGAGATCTATGCGCCTATTGCTAACCGTCTGGGTCTGAACACCCTCTTTCGGGAACTGCAGGATCTGGCGTTTAAGAGCATTTATCCGCATCGCTATGATGTTCTGGAGCGTACCGTTAAATCGGTACGCGGCAACCGGAAAGAGATGGTTCAGAAAATCCTGAGCAGTCTTTCAGAAAAACTGGCACAGGCAGGCGTGAACGCTGAAGTGTTTGGGCGTCAGAAAACGCTCTACTCGATATATCGCAAGATGATCGAGAAGCATCTTTCGTTTTCTCAGGTCCTCGACATCTACGGATTCCGGATCATCGTTGAAACCGACGCAGCGTGTTACCTCGCCCTAGGCGCCCTACACGCTTTATACAAACCTTTGCCTGGCAAGTTCAAGGACTATCTAGCGATTCCGAAAGTGAATGGCTATCAGTCCTTGCATACGACCCTGATCGGTCCGTACGGTACACCGATCGAAATCCAGATTCGCACGCGCGATCAGCACCGTCTGGCGCAGGAGGGCGTAGCGTCTCACTGGCTGTACAAGGAAACCGGCAAGTTCTCTGACGACCTGCACGATAAAACCACCAAATGGTTAGAGTCACTGGTCGAAATGCAGTCGATGAGCGGTGATTCCTCCGAGTTTTACGAACTCGCCAAGGTGGATTTATTCCCGGACGAAGTGTTCGTGTTTTCGCCTAAGGGAAAAATTTTTACGCTGCCCCGTGGTTCGACGGCTGTGGATTTTGCCTATGCCGTGCACACCGATATTGGTAACCGGTGCGTGGCCGCCAGAATTAACCGTGACTTCGCGCCCTTGCGCACGGAGTTGCAAAATGGTGACCAGATCGAAATCATCACAGCGGTTATTCCGAACCCCAACCCGGCTTGGTTGAAATTTGTTCGCTCTGGGCGTACCCGCAGCAAGATTCGACACTTTCTGCGATCAGCGCATCATGAGTCTTCGGCGGCGCTTGGCAAGCGTCTACTCAGCAGCGAGCTGGCGCGTTATGGCCAACGGTTGCAGGATGTGCCCGAAGCCGAGTGGGGTCGGATCTTATCGGCGTCCGGTACACAGGCTGAAGGCCAGATTCTGAGTCAGATTGGCACAGGCCAACGGCCAGCGACTGACGTTGCCGTAGAACTGCTTGGTATTGATCCGACCCAAGCACTGCCAACCGCTGCCAGAGAACCGGTCATGATTAATGGTGCCGATGGTGTGGCTGTGCATCTATCGACCTGTTGTCAGCCAATTCCTGGCGATCCGATCGTTGGTTCGCTGGATGCCAAGCGTGGTTTGATCGTGCACACCCATGACTGCCTCCGAATCCGTCGGCAACTGGGCCACGATGCGCAGAAGTGGGTTGATGTGGAGTGGGCTCCGGATATCAATGGTCAGTTCGATGTTCGTATCCGGGTCGAGATCCGTAATCAACGTGGGGTGCTCGCAAAGATTTCGTCCGCGATTGCTGAAGCGGAATCCGATATTGTTCACATCAGCATGGATGATCTGGGCGGGATGTATACGACCTTGTTCTTCACGTTACAGGTTCGGGATCGTAAGCATTTAGCCAGAGTGATGCGTAATATTCGCCATTTACCCGAAGTGTCTCGGATTGCGCGTATTCGCGAAAGCGAGGAGAAGCCGTTATGAAAGTATTAGTCATCGGTGCCGGAGTGGTTGGCACCACGACAGCGTGGTATTTGTCCGAAGCAGGTCATGAGGTGACGGTGGTCGATCGGCAACCCGGTGCCGGTCAAGAAACGAGTTTTGCTAATGGCGGCCAGATTTCTGTATCGCATGCGGAACCCTGGGCAAACCCCGGAGCGATTCGCAAAATCTTCAGTTGGTTGGGCAAGGAAGATGCGCCATTGCTGTTTCGCTGGCGCTTAGACCCGGAGATGTTTCGCTGGGGCTTCCAGTTTCTGCGCGAGTGTTCGCCCACTAGAACCAAACACAACATCCGTGCCATCGTAGCGCTGGCCAGCTACAGTCGTCAGAGTTTGATTGAATTGCGCGGTCAAACCGGTCTCGCCTATGACGAGTTGACACGCGGCATTCTGCATTTCTACACAGACCAGCGCGAATTTGATGGCGCTGCCATGGCAGCAGAAGTAATGCGCGACTTTGGTCTTGATCGGCGCCAGATTGATGCAGCCGAGTGTGTGCGAATCGAACCCGCGCTGACCGATGCAAGATCAATGATCGTCGGTGGCCATTACACCCCCTCGGACGAGTCTGGGGATGCACACCTCTTTACCCGGCGTCTGGCCGAATTGGCCGCGCAACGTGGCGTGCGTTTCGAATACGGAATGCCAATCGTACGGCTGCGTGGCGAAGCGGATCAGATCGAATATGCCGAGCGCTATAACGGTGAGCGAATCCAGGCCGATGCGTATGTCGTTGCTTGCGGCAGTTTCAGCAATGCGTTACTCAACCCTTTGGGTATCCGTCTACCGGTATACCCGGCGAAAGGGTATTCAGCAACCCTGACACTCGCAGAAGGCGACAACTTCGCACCGTCAGTCAGCCTGACAGATGATGGCCATAAACTCGTATTTTCGCGCCTCGGCAATCGCCTGCGAATTGCTGGGACGGCAGAAATGAACGGCTACGGCATGGGTCTGAACCAGGTGCGCTGTGAAGCCATCACGACACGTACGCATGAGATCTTCCCGCACTTACGTACGGAAGGTGACCCGGTCTACTGGACCGGGCTACGGCCGGCGACGCCATCGAATGTGCCGATTGTCGGCGCTTCACGCCTGAAGAATCTGTTTTTGAATACAGGTCATGGCACCCTCGGCTGGACGATGTCTTGTGGCTCCAGTCGTGCACTGGCAGATATCATTTCTGGACAGCGGCCCGCGGTCGACTTTCCGTTTATCTATCGATATTGAGGCATTTTTTCCATGCGTTGGGTTGATACTCACGTACATTGGGATGCATCCGAATTCGATCTAGACCGGGAACAGGCGTTCATCCGAGCGAAGGGTGCCGGTGTCGATTGCTGCTTTAATCCATCCGTTGACGTATCAAGTTTTGAATCAGTGCGTGCGCTAGCAACGGCGTCGCAATCACGGCATGACTGGCCAATCATTTTGCCAGCCTTTGGAATTCACCCCTTGTATGTTGAAAAGGCTGCAGACTACGATCTGCAAGCCCTAGATCAACAGCTGACAATGAACCGCCCCATTGCCGTGGGCGAGATCGGGCTGGACGGCTATACCGGTGCGCCCGATATGACGCGGCAACGGCATTGGTTTGAAGCGCAGCTCGAACTCGCCATAAAGCATGGCCTGCCTGTGTTGCTTCATGTACGTCATGCCGTAGAACAAGTCATTCACTCATTGAAGCGTGTGCAAGGCAAGCAACAAAAGATCCGGGGAGGGATTGCGCACGCCTTTAACGGTAGCGAGAGCCAGGCGCAGCAGCTCATACGCATGGGGTTCTATTTGGGATTTGGTGGCAGCATGACCTATGAAGGTTCAACAAGAATTCGGCGTCTTGCTGTATTGCTGCCGCTTGATAGAATCGTTCTCGAAACTGACGCACCTGATATGGCGCCCGCGTGGTTGCACAAAGAGCGAAACGAGACCGCTCAGTTACCTAAAATCGCAAATATCTTGGCCGAACTGCGCGGCATACCTCTCAATGTGGTGGCCGAACAAACCACGATGAATGCCCAGCAGTTTATTGCCTGCGCGAATTGAGAACCCGCTAATGGTGCGTGTGCACACTCATCGTGATTCTCAGAGAAAACCGTTAATTCATTGCTATCACAGGGCTTTTTAGCAGGTCATGTTTTGTAAGAAATCGCCGTGCATCGGCATGATGCATGCGCGCACCATCCTGAAACCCGCCAGCGGCACGCCTTACAGCGTACTTGTAACAAAAAAATTATGCCAAGGCTTGTAAAACGCGGATAGAGTCAGTGCATAATGTGCACACGGAACCGACGAAGTCTCGTTGGATCTACAGATTATTGTAAATACTTGGGAGACACCCTCATGAATAAAGCTGAACTGATTGAAGTAATCGCCAAAGACGCCAAGCTGAGCAAAGCTGCTGCTCAAGCCGCCCTCGACGCCACGATCGCTGCTGTTGTTAAGGCCGTGACCAAGGGTGACTCGGTG
>VEQD01000051.1 GCA_018883385.1 Rhodocyclaceae bacterium
TTCCCTTCGCCCGCTCCAGAGAATCTTGCCCTTCATGAATTTGACCGTTAACGGCAAAGTGCATCAATGCCCCCCCGATACAACGGTGAGCGCCTTGCTTGAACAGCTGGCTCTATCTGGTCGCCGTGTGGCGGTGGAGCGTAACGGTGATATTGTGCCGCGCAGCTTGCATGTGTCGACCGCCCTGCTTGAGGGCGATGTGATCGAGATTGTCGTCGCCGTTGGCGGAGGTTAAGGATGCAGCCGCAGGATTCCATGAGCGCCATCACCATCGGCAGCAAGACCTACCGGTCTCGTTTATTGGTGGGAACAGGTAAATACAAGGATTTTGATGAAACCGGTCGTGCCATTGAAGCCTCGGGTGCCGAGATCGTCACGGTCGCGATTCGTCGAACCAACATTGGTCAGGATGCAGGTGCGCCGAATCTGCTAGAGTTTATTCGACCGGATCGCTATACCATTCTGCCGAACACGGCTGGTTGTTACACGGCCGATGATGCCGTCCGCACCCTGCGTTTGGCGCGTGAACTGCTCGATGGCCACCCGCTCTGTAAACTCGAAGTTCTCGGGGATCAGACCAGCCTTTTCCCCAACATGCCAGAGACGCTGAAGGCGGCTGCAACACTGGTGCGTGAAGGTTTTGAGGTCATGGTCTACTGCTCAGACGATCCAATTCAGGCCAAGATGCTGGAGGAGATTGGCTGCGTCGCCATCATGCCGCTGGCGTCGTTGATTGGTTCGGGCATGGGGATCCTCAATCCCTGGAATCTGCGCCTGATTCTGGATCAGGCGAAGGTGCCGGTCATTGTGGATGCGGGTGTGGGAACGGCGTCGGACGCAACGATCGCTATGGAGCTGGGTTGTGCCGGTGTGCTCATGAATACGGCGATTGCGCACGCGCGAGATCCGGTACTCATGGCCACCGCCATGAAGCTGGCTGTCGAATCGGGTCGTGCCGCTTACCTGGCCGGCCGCATGCCCCGCAAGTTTTACAGTGCCGACCCAAGCTCGCCGACGACAGGCCTGATCGGCCACCAGTAATCTCGAATTCCCTGAATGAGGCTAGGTTTTTTTGCAACATTGTGGTTGGTATCAGCCACGGTGGCAAACGCGACAGAGGCGCTGCCACCGCATGCCTATGCGTTTGATCAGCCAGAAATTTTGGCCACCCAACGCGTGTTTGGGATCGGGAATGCCATAACCCTATTAGGCCAGACGTGTGAAGCTGATCCGAATGCCAGCGCCAGTTACGCCCAGTGGCTGATCAACAATGGCGCAACCCTACAGCGGATTACCATACGCCTGGCCGATTACTATCGATTGCCTCACCAGGAGATTGACTTGCAGCAACGCGTTGCTGCCACGATGCATTTGAAGTCACAGTTGAACCTATCCGACGATGCGAAGTTTGAAGCTTGTGCCAGTTTGCCGGAGACCCTGGCGCTACCCAGCATGAATCTCAGCAAACGTTACGATGCGGTGCTGTTAGAAGTTAAAAACCCAGACTATCTGAAAAAGAAGCGTCCCGCTGTAGCCGCTGAAGATAAACAACCCGACCCCGTTGAAAGCAGCGATGACCGAGAAGAGCAAAACCGTTCTGAGTGACTTGCCCGAACACTTGCGCCGTATTCGTAGTTTTGTGCGTCGTGAAGGACGTCTGACCGAGGGACAATCTTCGGCGATTGAGACCGGTTGGCCACGATGGGGCGTGGACTTTACGCCGGGCATGACCAATTGGGATACCATCTTCGGTCGTTCCGCACCACGCTACCTCGAGATTGGCTTTGGCATGGGCGGGGCAACGGCAGAAATCGCGCGCAATCATCCGGCCAACGATTACCTGGGTATCGAGGTGCATCGCCCCGGTGTTGGCAACCTGCTCAAGCTCATTGCGCAGGATGGCCTGACGAATCTGCGCATCATGACGCACGACGCTGTGGATGTTGTCAGCGAGATGATTGCTCCAGATTCGCTAGACGGCATCCTGATCTTTTTTCCGGATCCCTGGCACAAGAAGCGTCACCACAAACGCCGGCTGATTCAGCCAGAATTTGTACGCATTCTGGCGACCCGATTAAAGCAAGGTGGGACGATTCACTGTGCTACCGACTGGGAGAACTACGCCGAACAGATGCTGGAGGTTTTGTCGGCCGAACCTTCGATTGAAAATACGGCGAGCGGTTATGCCGAGCGCCCGGCCTATCGGCCGCTGACCAAGTTTGAAAATCGTGGCCTCAAATTAGGCCATGGCGTTTGGGACCTGGTATTTCGTAAAAAGTAAGTCGGAGGTTGTGGTCAGAGAAACCGCTGGAGTAAGACGTTGAGGAAGCGTCGCCCCTGGCGTGTTGGCTTTAGGTGTTTGCCGGGCACAGCCCATTCTAGGAAGCCATCGCGTACGGCGGATTCAATTTCTCGGCTGACGACGAGCCAGGGCAGCCCGGTATGACGTTCAAATAGATCGGTGGTGAAACCGGCATTCAAGCGTAGCGCATTCATCATGAATTCACCGATTAGCGCATCGCCAGGAATGGGGTCGTTGGTTTGCGTATAGCCACCTGCTCCCGCTGCGCCCAGATAGAGCTTCGGCAGCTTGTGACGCATAGCGCGGCGCACGCCTTCATGGTTGGTGAGCTTGCCGTGTGCGCCAGGGCCGATGCCGAGATAATCACCAAACATCCAGTAATTCAGATTGTGTCGACACTGATGGCCGGGTTTGGCAAAAGCCGAGGTCTCATAGTGCTGGTAGCCGGCCGTTGCCAGGCGCTCTTCCAGCCGGTCCTGGATTTCGTCGCAGGTGTCATCGTCTGGGAGACCGGCCGGCGGTGCAGCGGCGAAGGGTGTGTTTGGTTCCAGCGTCAGTTGATAGCAGGAGAAATGGGGTGGCGAAAAAGCCAGTGCTTGATCTATGTCCGCGAGTGCCGCTTCCACATTCTGGTGTGGCAACCCCACCATAAGATCTAGATTGAAGGTATCGAAAATCCGAGCTACGGCTTCGATCGCACTCATGGCTTGTGCCCGGTCATGAATGCGACCAAGGGCATGTAGCGAGGCGTCGTCGAAGCTCTGGATTCCCAGCGACAACCGATTAATGCCAGCAGCCCGAAAGCCGCTAAAGCGTTCGGCATCGACCGTGCCAGGATTGGCCTCTAGCGTTATTTCTGCCTCAGGCGAGAGCGGCAGCAGCGTCCGAAAGCCCATGAGCAGCCGGTCGATCGCCTCTGGTGATAGAAGGCTTGGTGTGCCGCCGCCAAAGAAAACGGTTTCTACACGACGCCCCCAGATACTCGGCAGGGCGAAGGTCAGATCTTCCAGGAGTGCATCGACGAAAGCCTTTTCGGGTAACGTTTCTGGCGCGGTATGCGAGTTAAAGTCGCAGTAGGGACATTTGCGCACACACCAGGGTACGTGCACATAGAGGGAGAGTGGGATCGCTTGCGTGAATTGCGGGGCGAGAGCGGGAACCGAATGACTTTGTTGCTTGCGCCCGGGAACGAAGGTGATCGGTTGCGTCACGGCACAATTAGACTGCGTTCAAGCGCGCCAGAAGTTGCTGCATGGCCATTGCCCGATGTGAGCATTGGTTCTTGGCTTCGGCCGTCATTTGTGCAGCGGAGCGGTTGGCTTCCAGTACCCAGAATAGCGGGTCATAGCCGAAACCGTGTTCGCCCTGCGGCGCATTAAGGATCTCGCCGTGCCAGTTGCCTTCGGCGATGATGGGTTGCGGATCGTCAGCGTGGCGTACGAGCACGAGCAGACACACAAAATGAGCGGCACGATCCGTTTGTCCTGCGAGTTTTTCCAACAAGAGCTGGTTGTTGCGTTCGTCCGATTTGGGGTCACCCGCAAAGCGGGCGGATAACACGCCAGGTGCGCCGCCGAGCGCTCGGACGCACAGTCCGGAGTCGTCAGCGATGGCCGGCAGACCGCTTAACTGTGACGCATGACGGGCTTTGGCGAGTGCGTTTTCAATAAAGGTGGCAAAAGGTTCTTCGGCTTCCGGAATATTCAGAGCGCCTTGAGGAATTAATTCAATACCTAAAGGCGTTAATAACGCACCAAGCTCCTTGAGTTTTTTAGCGTTATTGGAAGCGAGTATGAGACGCCGCATATTTAGGCCTTGGTTGCCTGCGTCTGTGCAGCCACCAGATCGCGGATGCCCTGCTCAGCCAGATCCACCAATGCACTGAGCTCAGTGCGCGTGAATGGCGTCCCTTCGGCCGTTCCTTGAATCTCAACGATGCCGCCACTGCCGGTCATGATGACATTCATGTCGGTGTCGCAGCTCGAATCCTCGGTGTAATCGAGATCGAGCACGGGCTGGCCGTCGACAATACCGACCGAGATCGCCGCGACGTGGTCACGAATCGGATTGGATGGCAAATCTCCAGAGGCAACCAGCTTGGCGCAGGCATCATGTAGGGCGATCCAGGCACCCGTGATAGCAGCACAACGCGTTCCGCCGTCGGCCTGTAACACATCACAATCCAGCGTAATCTGGCGTTCACCGAGCGTGACCAGGTCGGTGACGGCGCGCAGGCTGCGGCCGATTAGGCGCTGAATTTCCTGTGTGCGCCCCGTCTGCTTACCTTTGGCGGCCTCACGCGCACTGCGCGTGTGCGTGGCGCGAGGCAGCATGCCGTATTCGGCCGTTACCCACCCCTGCCCTTTGCCGCGCAGCCAGGGTGGCAGATTGGTTTCGACGCTGGCAGTGCACAGAACGCGGGTTTGACCGATCTGAATCAACACAGAGCCTTCGGCATGGACGGTATAGCCGCGAGTGATCGAAAGTGGGCGTAATTCACCGGGTTGACGCTGGCTGGGTCGCATGGAAGCTCCTGTGGTTTAAACTCGTCGGCATTGTACGACTTCTCCAGAGATTCAGGATTTCCCATGATCGCCAGCATGACCGGATTCGCCAACGTGACTCGACCCATCGCCGGGGGTAACGTTGGCGGTACTATTAGTTTCGAGATCAAGAGTGTGAACTCGCGCTTTCTGGATTTGAGCTTTCGTTTTCCGGATGAACTGCGCACGCTGGAAATGCCTTTGCGTGAGTTACTGGGTAAGGAACTCATCCGCGGCAAAGTGGAGTGTCGCGCCGGTTGGGCCCTAAAAGCGAGCGATGCGGCAGAAACGTTGGATACTGACCGTTTACAACGTTTGCTGAAGCTTGCGCAGGAGGTGCAGGATTTCTCTGCCGATAGTGGCAGCTTGAACACGGCTGATATTTTGCGTTGGCCCGGTGTTGTGCAGTCTGCCGAGTTGGATTGGACAGCGTTACTGCCGGAGTTTCACATCATGGCCGCAGAGGCGATCAAAGAGCTCAAGATTGTCCGCGATCGCGAAGGTGCTCGGCTGGCCGAGCTGATTAAAACGCGTACAGCAGCGATGCGTACGCTCGTCGCTCATGCTGAGCCACTTATCCCGACGGCTCAGCGGGCCTTTGCCGACAAGGCCCGTGCCAAGCTGATCGAGGTGATGGGCAGCGCCGAAGATGAACGAATCCGTCAGGAGCTGACGCTCTACGCGGTACGAACGGATGTCGCCGAAGAGCTGGGACGCTTGAAGGTACACCTGGACGAAGTGGATCGAGTTGTTTCAACGCGGGGTCAGGCGGGCAAACGCTTGGATTTCCTGATGCAGGAGTTGAACCGCGAAGCCAACACCCTTGGTTCGAAATCGGTTAGCACCGAGATTTCCGGTATCGCCATGGAACTGAAGCTTTTGGTCGAACAGATCCGTGAACAGGTGCAGAA
>VEQD01000052.1 GCA_018883385.1 Rhodocyclaceae bacterium
TGGTCGCCCTGATCATCGCCTTCCCTGGACTTGTTTCTGTGGAAAAGAAGGAAGTCTTTGATGATACCAACGCTGAAATCGTGATCGAAGTCGATCCAGATGCAGCGCCGGCGCCAGGCAGCGATGCGCCTGCCAATCTCAAATTCTCAACCGAAGAGCCCGGTGAGAAGAAGTAATCAGGCTCAACCAAAAACCTCAGGAGACACACCATGGATCGTCGTAAGTTTCTGAAAAATGTCGGCATTGGCGCTGCTGCCGGCACCACTTCCCTGATTACCGCGGCGCCAGCGGTCGCCGCCACGCCCAAAATCAAGTGGCGTCTGGCATCCAGCTTCCCAAAAACACTGGACACCGTCTACGGTGGCGGTGAAGATTTCTGTAAACGCGTCGGAGAACTGAGCGAAGGTAACTTCGAGATCCGTTCCTTCGCCGGTGGCGAAATCGTGCCAGCCCTGCAAGTCATGGATGCGGTTAAAGACGGCACGATCGAGTGTTGCCACACTGCACCCTACTACTTCTTCGGCAAGAACGAAGCCTTTGCCTTTGACTGCTCGGTGCCCTTCGGTATGACCGCGCGTGCGCAAAACGCCTGGATGTACTACGGCGGTGGCCAGAAGCTGTTGGCCGACTTCTACGCTCAGTACAACATCGTTGCACTGGCGGCCGGTAACTCGGGTTGCCAGATGGGTGGCTGGTACCGTAAGCCGATCAAGACCGTGGCCGACTTCAAGGGCCTGAAGATGCGTGTCGGCGGTTTTGCGGGACGCGTCCTCGAAAAACTGGGCGCGGTGCCGCAACAGATTCCGGCGGGTGACATCTACGCCGCGCTGGAAAAGGGCACCATCGACGCCGCCGAGTGGATTGGTCCACACGATGACGAAAAGCTGGGTCTGTACAAGGTCGCCCCGAACTACTACTTCCCGGCCTGGTGGGAACCGTCGACCCAGTTCTCGGTCATGATCAACAAGAAGGAATGGGACAAGCTGCCGAAAAACTACCAGCAGATCCTGGAAGTGGCGGCAGCAGAAACCAACGTTCGTATGTTGGCCGAGTACGATTTCCGTAACCCGACGGCCCTGGCTAAACTGCAAAAGGGCGGCGCAAAACTAAGCGCGTTCTCCAACGAAATCATGGAAGCCTCGTTCAAGGCCACCAATGAAGTGCTGGAAGAGACCGCCGCGAAAAACCCGGACTTCAAGAAGATCTACGAACCGTGGCGCCAGTTCCGCAACCTGGAATTCCAGTGGTTCAACGTTACCGAGCAAGCCTACGCAAAGTTCGCCTTCAGCAAGAAGCTTGGCAAGTAAGCTATTCTTTCCCCTAGAGCATTCGGGGCCGCTCTGCGGCCCCATTTCTTTTAGCCTGTCTTTTTGCGCACCATGATCGAACTACTCAGTGACCCCATCGGACTTATTCTGGTCGCCGGCGGCGCCTTTCTGGCCGGCGGCATGAACGCGCTGGCCGGCGGCGGTACCTTTTTCTCGTTCCCGGCACTTCTGGCGGCCGGCGTACCCCCCGTCACGGCCAATGCCAGCAATACCGTGGCCCTCTGGCCAGCCAGCCTGTCGAGCGCCTGGGTCTATCGACGTGAACTGACAAAGCACCGCGAATGGGTCATCGCGCTCACGATCGTTGCCGCCATCGGCGGTGTTCTGGGTGGCCTGCTGCTCCTGGCGATCTCGAACAAGGCCTTTACACAACTAATTCCATGGTTGTTGCTACTCGCCACGGTGCTCTTTGCGTTTAGCAAAGAGATCAGTCGTCTCGTCGTGAAATTTAAAACCCACATAGGCATTCACCCGACCAACGACAAGCCGCACAGTAAAACGGGGCTTTTCTTTCAATTCATCGTCACAGTCTATGGTGGCTTTTTTGGCGCCGGGCAAGGCATCCTGACGCTCGCCGCACTGGCTATCCAGGGTATCGAGGACATTCAGGAGATCAATGCCCTCAAGAACTGGATCTCTGCGGTCACCTACACCGTTTCGGCACTCACCTTCATTATCGCCGGGGCGATCACCTGGCCATACACCCTACTGATGGTGTTGACGGCGACGCTGGGCGGCTTTGCCGGCGCCCGCATCGCCCGCTATCTGCCTGCGGTCTGGTTAAAACGCATCGTCATCGGCGTGGGCACGGTCATGACCGTGATCTACTTTTTCAAGACCTGATCAGGCGCGATCTTTGAGTTGATCACGGAATCGGCGACGTGCCGGCTGCATGGCCCGATGATTCACTGTCCACCCACCCTGTTTGCCGGGCGTTAGAAACCGGAAGCGGGATGCACACCACGTAAAAAGGCGATAGAGCGCCGGATAGCGGTAAGTGGCTGCCCAGGCATGCCACAAGGCCATCGCCACCGAAGAATACGCTGACCCGGCGCCCCGTACCGCCTCACTGGCCGTTGCCGGATTGCTGTACGCCTCAGTACGCAAACGAATCAGCAAATCCGGAATCGGAATACGCACCGGACAGACCTCGGCACAGGCCCCACAGAGCGTTGATGCGGTTGCCAGCCCGTAGGTGGAATCCAGACCCAACAGATGCGGCGAAATGATCTTGCCAATCGGCCCCGGGTAGGTCGTGCCGTACGCATGACCACCGATGCGGGTGTAGACCGGGCAGTGGTTCATGCAGGCGCCGCAGCGGATACATTGTAGCGTCGAACGTAGCTGCTCATCGGCATAGGCCTGCGTACGACCATTATCCAGCAGAATCAGGTGCACGGCATCGGGTCCGTCTGCTTCATCGACTTTACGCGGTGAGGAAATCATATTGACGTAGGTGGTGACCGCCTGACCTGTGGCAGAACGGGTCAGCAGACTCAGCAGTGGCGGCACATGGGCCAGCTTTTCGACCACCTTTTCGATGCCGGTGATGGCCACGTGAACCCGGGGCACGGTCGTGCTCATACGCCCGTTGCCTTCGTTTTCAACCAGACACAAGGTTCCGGTTTCAGCCACCATGAAATTGACCCCGGAAACGCCGATATCGGCCGCGGCGAATTTCTCGCGCAACACCTTACGACCAATCTGGATCAGTTCATCGACCGAATCGGTGTAATCCACACCGGGAATCCGCTCGGCAAAGAGCTCGGCAATCTCGACCTTGGTCTTGTGGATCGCCGGCATGATGATATGTGAGGGTTTTTCATCGGCCAGCTGGACAATGTATTCGCCCATGTCGGATTCGAGCGCATCGATCCCTGCTTCCTGCAAGGCATGATTCAGCTCCACTTCCTCGCTAACCATCGACTTGCCTTTGATGACGGAACGCGCGTTATGGCGTTGGGCAATATCGATAAAAATCGTATTTGCCTGTTCGGGAGTCTCGGCCCAGTGCACCTGGATACCGTTCTCAGTCAGCTTTGCTTCAAGTACTTCAAGGAGTTCGGGCAAGCGCGACAGACTGTATTGGCGAATAGCCTCACCCAGATCGCGCAGGCGCTGGAATTCGGCATCATCTGGAAACTGTGCCGAACGCTTTGCCTGCAAAAAATCCATGGCGCCGCGCAAACTTTTCTGCAGGTCCGGGTTGGCAACGACTGACCGGGCACGCTCACGAAATTCGGCCACCGGCACAAAATTTAAAGGTTGTGACATCAGTGATCCTCCACCAGCATCACGATCAACTGCTTGGGACCATGCGCCCCATAAGCCAGCGTCTGCTGAATATCGGCGGTCTTTGACGGGCTGGAGACCATCACCACATTCGTTGGCAATCCACTGCCCCAGTTTTCCTGATGCATAAGCGCAAACAGCGTATCAAAGGTGCGCCGCACATCTACCAATACGATGTGCACCGGCGGTACCAATGACAACAAACGCGGTGACTGTGAATCACACCAGAGCACGACCGACCCCGTTTCGGCGATGGCCGCGTACGATAGGGTGAGTCCGGCATCGACGCGGTCAAAGAGCGCCGCGGTCTCGGCGTGCGCCGTAGTGACCGGCATCAAGGCACAGACATTTTGTAGTTGGTCGCACAGGGCCTGGCGCGCTAGCACATCGCGCCCGACCGCCACGGTTGACAACGACTTGTCGCGAATCACCCTGCTTAGTGCCGCAGGTAATTCAGACGATGTCGTCCGGTGCACTTCGGCCATAGCATTCGACAGATTGAGTGCCAGGCGCTCGACACGCGTCGCCAGATCTTCATGTCGCCGCTGCGCGTAGAAGTCGGTCGCATCGGGCAATGGTAACGGCTTACAGTCCGCTGCCCGCAGGCGCCCCAGAATCTTGTCACGGGCAGTGGTCTGGCTCATTTTGCCCCACCCTTTTTCGTTAATGCTTCTAACCCGAGCGCCCGTTCGAGCAGAAAGCTGGCAAGGTGCTTGCCCGTAATGGCGGTCCCTGTCTTGGCCGCATGGCCCGTGATGTTAAGCATACAACCACAGTCCCCCGTGATCAGGGTCTCGGCGCCACAGGCACGAATCGCCGCCACCTTGTCGCGCACGATGCCGCCCGAAATCTCGGGATGGCGGACGCTGAACATCCCCCCAAAACCGCAGCACTCCGATTCGTGATCCTGAATTTCCAGGGTGACCTGATCAAGTTGGCCCAGCAACGCCCGGGTTGTTCGCAAGGCATTGGTTTCGCGCCGTGCCGAGCACGACGTGTGCAGCGCGACCCGGGTTGGCACGCCGTAATCAGTTAACCGCACCCCAAGCACATCAACCAGAAACTCCGACAGCTCCCAAACGCGACTTGCCACTGACTCGGCTCGGGCCAGATCGGGAGTGCCGGCAAATAGGGTCGGGTAATGGTGCCGCATCATGCCCGCACACGAACCTGAGGGCAGAATGATTGGCCAAGGCTTTGGAAATAGCCCAAGTTGCTGTCGCGCTACCGCACGCGCTTCGTCGGGTTGACCACTGGTGTAGGCTGGCTGTCCACAGCAGGTTTGCTCCTCGGGAAAGTGCACCCGAACGCCGGATTTTTCGAGCAGGGTGACCGCATCCAGGCCTGCCTCCGGCACGAATAAATCGACCAGACAGGTACAGAAAAAATAGACATCTTGCGTTGCTGTCGATGCAGTCATGGCATGCCTCATAAAACCAGTGCTTGAGCACATTATAGAGATCAGCAACCCCCTGCGTGGTGAATTATTTTAAATATGAACTGAGGAAAATTCACCCATTAACCGCCTGATGAACTTACGGGTATCATCGCCGCATGCGTTTTTTTAACACCCTCACCCGGACAATCCTTGCACTGACGCTCATCCTGTCGGGCTCGGTCATCTATGCCGAGGAGGCACTGGAAAATGACCCCGTGGGACCCCCCATGAGCCTGGGGCCAACCCTTAATTTTGCCGGCCAGAATCTGCGCCACACCAACGAAACCCTGGGCGACTGGCAGGCCTATGTGGCGCTCACCGGTCTGGCGGCCGCCCAGAGCAATACCAGTAATGCCAGCCCCAAGGATTTTGGGGACGTCTCCAATGCACAGTTCATGCTTCAGAAATCTTCCGGCTGGTTACAACTGTTTGCTATGGGTGGCGCCTATTCACAGCCAGCACTGGCCACCAATTACACCCGCGCCTATACCCAGACCGATGGTACCTGGGGTTTTTTTCCCGTAGGCTGGATTAGCCTGGCACCCAGCAACGAATGGCGGCTGGATATCGGCAAAATCTTTGCGATTGGCGGTGGGGAGAACACCTTTACCTACCAGAACATCAATATCCAGCGTGGTTTGCTTTGGACTCAGACCAATGTCGTGACCCGCGGTATGC
>VEQD01000020.1 GCA_018883385.1 Rhodocyclaceae bacterium
AAGAAACCCCGGCCATCAGGCCGGGGTTTCCATCGGGTCTTGTTCTTATCGCTGTAAGTGGGTAAGACCAGATTCTCCTCGTCCGGGCTAAAGCTTTACCGGACATTTACATCCTCTCCCGTGGATGCAAGTCATACTGTAAGGGCTTTTTCTTACAGACCGATGACAATATTTGAATCGGGTTGTGCAAAGCTATGGTTCCTTTGGGTGCCTGGACTTATGATGCAGGCTTAACCTCTTTTGTGCCTCCTCATTATGTCGCTTGCGCTGTCATCACTTCTCAAAGCTCGATGGTTTCGTTTTGGGCTGTTGGCGTTAGTGGCTACATTTCTGATGTTGGCGCTGCTGACCTATGTGCTGGTTGATACGCGCAAGGTGGCGAGTGTAGCCTCGTCGGCCGTTCAGAAATATACAGGGCGAACACTCACAATTAATGGCTCGATCAGGCTGAAACTCTTTCCACATCTGTCCATTGTGGCGCAGGATGTCAGCCTGGGGAACGCCTCATGGGCCACAGATCCGGTGATGACCAAGGCTGATGAGGTATCTTTGAATCTGGACTGGATGCCCCTGTTGCACGATCAGATCGCCATTAAAGAGGTGACGCTGCGTGGTGTGACCCTTAATCTGCAGTCGGCGCCGGCCGGGCAGACGGTGGCCGGCAACTGGGTGTTCTCGCCCGTGGAAAGTGCAACACCCAAAAGCAGCAATGGTGCCGCGGCTTTTAATTTAGAGCTGATCCAGCTCACGGATGCAACGATTCAAGTCCGGGATGGCAAGGGCGTGTTAAAACAATCCGTGATCGTCGATCAAATGACGGGCAGTCTGACTGATACGCAGGTTGATTTTGCCGGTCGCATTCGTTGGCAACAACAGGCAATCGATCTCAAGGGACGCCTCGGAAACCAATCCAATATGCCGCTGGATCTGGTACTCGATGTCCAGTCCGAGAAGATCGATCTCAAGTCGACCGCCCTTGATAAGGGAACACAGGGACCCGCAGCCCGCAATCAGCGTTGGGTTTTTAGTCCAGAGTCGCTCGGGTTCGATGCATTGCCCTTGTTAAACGGCCAGATCACAGCCACTGTGAAATCCCTGGTGCTCCCCAATGGCGCGGTCCTCCCCGATCTGGCGCTGCAAGCAACCCTGAGCCCGGCGTCAAACGGGGTGCTAACGCTCAACAAGTTCAAAACCGGGTTTGGTGGTGGCGTAATCAAAGCGGACGGCAAAGTCACGGCTTACAGCACGATGCGTCCCCAGGTGCTGTTGCGGGGGCATGCGCAAGGCTTTACCGTCGAAAAGGTGCTGGCGCAGGGGCGTGCCGGTATGAAATCCAGTGATTTTCAGGGGGGGGCCGGTGAGTTTGCTTTTAATCTCAATGGCAGCGGTGTGTCACTGCGCGATCTGGCTTCGGGTGCCCATGGGGAAGTGCAGATCTCGGTGGGGCCAGCCAAGGCGAGTAACGCTTTCGTCAACGCTAGTGGCGATTTTTTGGTCAGCCTATTGGATGCCATCAACCCGTTAAGAAAGAATCTGGACTATGCACAACTGGATTGTGCCGTGGCCTATCTGCCTATGCAAAGCGGTCTAGTGACGATTGCACAAAGTATTGGCGTTGAAACGGATCGCCTGAATGTGGTGTTGGATGGCCAGGTGAATCTGCGCAATGAGGCTGTCAACATCAAGATCTACCCCAAAGAAAAATCCGGGCTAACGACCGGGGTAAACCCTGCCGGACTGGTGCAGATCAACGGAACGTTGCGAAACCCCACGTTGGGTGTCAATAAGGCGGGCGTGGTCAAACAGGCGGCAACGGTGGGTCTGGCAGTATTTACCGCGGGCATTTCTCTGGCGGCACAAAACGTGGCCTCAGTCGCGACGCGCAGCAGTCCGTGTCAGAATGTGCTCAAGCCCTGGGCCAGTATTGATGGTGGTCTATCCCCATAATGGCCCAGTCACCATTCAGGAGTTTCTTTTGAACCATCGTCTTTTGCCAAGCCTGCTTTGCCTTGCTGCAATCATGCCGTTGCCCGTATTAGCGCAGACCTCAGCCAGTGATGAAGGCGTGGAGGTGGTTCGCAAACCGGTGAGCGAAATTCCGGCGCAGTATCGTTCCGATGCCACCAAGCCGCGCAAGCCCTTTGCTGTTCGTTATACCTGTCCGGAATCCGGTCGTCTCTATGTGGTCTTTG
This sequence comes from Rhodocyclaceae bacterium, assembly GCA_018883385.1. Taxonomy (GTDB): domain Bacteria; phylum Pseudomonadota; class Gammaproteobacteria; order Burkholderiales; family Rhodocyclaceae; genus Fluviibacter. Next base: position 2,193 of record VEQD01000020.1, read on the forward strand.
ATCCTACAGAGCAGACGGCGACCATCGAGATGGGACCGACAACGCGTTATCTCAAGCAGGCTATAAGCGCGAGTGGCGCGCGCTATGTGAACTCGGATGAGTCCTATGTCTTCTGGGTCAAAGGGAAGCAGGCCACGATCAATGGCAAAGAGGTTTGTGACGCCGATTAGCGTCGTTTGTCGAAGCCCGCTTTATAACCGACACGTCGTTCGCTTTTTTCCAGTTGCTGCACGTAACGGGTTAATTCAAGCCCCAGCTTTCTTTCCAGGTCGCGCGCTGCTGTATGAACCGTATCCCAGCGGGGCGGGAATGAGGGGTTTTTGAAAGCGAAGGCAATGTGATTACCACCATCGCGTACTTTGAGTGATAGCACACGGTCATCGAAGACATGAGCGAGCTGCGCTAAGGGGTCACCAAAGCCGGTTTTGTCCCCCGCCAGATTCATCACGAGAATACCGTTGGTCGAGAGGCGGGCATAGGCCTCCGCGTAAAAGCCGGGGTTGGCCAGTTCGGGTGCAATGCCCAGACCATCGAACGCGTCGACCAGAATCACATCCGTCCGCGCGTTATGCATGCTGACAAAACGTGCGGCATCATCGCAGTAAATTCGAAAGCGTGCATTGTCGGCGGGGATTCGGAACGCATCGCGAAAGGCAACTACATGCGGGTTGATCTCTACTGCCGTGAGGTCAGTGCGCGGCAGATGACGGTAGCAGAATTTGGCAATCGAGCCGCCGCCCAGGCCGAGCAATAGGATGCCCTTCGGCCGCGGATAAAAGGGGAGGAAGGCCATCATCTTGCGCGTATAGGCTAGATCCAGGGCATCGGGTTGGCTAATCCGCATGGTGCTCTGGACCAGACCCAGGCTGAAATAGAGCGTCCGTAGATCGTCATGTTCGATCAGAAAGGGTTTGTCGTACTTGCCGCTCAAAAGCGCCTGTCTGAGAATATCCGCATCACTGGCCAGCGGTTCTAGCAGTCGGACGATGCCTGTTTCGATATCAAACGGGCAGGGGAGCTCATAAAGCGTCTCAGACATTCGAACAGTATAATCGCCAGTATCTTGGTCAACCTATAACGCCCGTATCATGGATCATCCCGCCCGCCGACCGGCACCGTCTAACCCGATGGAAAAACTGATTTTTGCCAGCCGTTGGTTGCAGGCACCGCTTTACCTCGGACTGATCGTCGCACAGTGCATTTACGTGTATCAGTTCATGGTCGAATTGAAGCATCTGATCATGGGTGCAGTGACCGAACATGTGAGTGAGACTGTCATCATGCTCTCGGTATTGGGGCTGATCGACGTTGTTATGATTGCCAATCTTTTAGTCATGGTGATTGTCGGGGGCTACGAGACCTTCGTCTCGCGCCTCAACCTCGAAGACCACCCGGATCAGCCAGAGTGGCTGTCGCATGTGAACGCGGGTGTGCTCAAGGTGAAGCTGTCGACGGCGATTATCGGTATCTCATCGATCCATCTCCTTAAAACCTTCATCAATGCCGAGAATATCGCCAGCCACACCATCATGTGGCAGGTCATCATTCATGTCGTGTTCCTGTTCTCGGCCTATGCCATGGTGCTGGTCGACAAACAGATGAATCAATCACTGCTGCTGAACAAAGCGTCACACGAAGGTCATTGATCGTGCGCGCAATGTTTCGTCTATTCGCCCTTGCGCTGTGTTGCCTGGGAGTCGCTCGGGCGGCGGCCGCAGATTTGCCATTGCCCCCACCCGGTGCGCATCTGGACGGATTAACCGCCATCCCCATTACGGTGATTGAGCCGCACGAATCCAAACCCTTCAAGCCTGTCGAGGTCACCTATAAGGGCTATCCGGCTATACCGCTGCTCGACCATCTTTTGGGGGAGGGTTGGCGTGCGCCGGAGGCGCTGGTCGCCTTTGAAGCAAAAGACGGTTACCTGTCGATGATTCCTTCGTCGCGATTGCTGCAATATGTCGCCTACCTCGTTTATGCCAATGCCCAGGGAAGTGATTTCAGCATCGAAACGCCGCCGCTTAATCATCGGGTGAGCCTGGGGCCCTGGTATCTGGTCTGGGACAACGTGGTGCAGTCGGAATTACGCGCCGATGGGGCCACCTACTGGCCGTATCAGATCACGCGCGTGGGTGTGGTCGATCGCGCACGGCTGGCGCGGCTGATGCCGCCAATGTTGCCGGAGCGTTATAAAGAGGGCGCACAACTGACACTGAAATACTGTCTGTCCTGCCATCAGCTCAATGGCGTGGGTGGTTCCAAGATGCCAATCGATCTCGGGCAATGGGCGGCCGGTCAATCGTTTGCGAGCATGGCCACCTGGGTGCTGGATCCCTCTGGCAAGAACCCGCTGACCTCAATGCCACCGTTGGCCCCGGAGCGGCCAGCGGCCGAACGGCAGCGGCTGGCACGGCAGATTTACGGCTATCTCAGAGCGGTGGGCGCCCTGAATAAATAAGCTAGTTGCCAGATTTGAGAATGATGACGCCGCCAATGATCATGGCGGCACCCAGCCAGCGCAGCATGGATGATTGTTCGCCAAACAGCGCAATCCCCAGAATGAACGTTCCGGCCGCGCCGATGCCCGTCCAGACGGCATATGCTGTCCCGATCGGGATTTCTTTCTGGGCGAGCCAGAGCAACCAGGCACTGAGCACAATGGACAGCCCGGAAAAACCAAACCAGCCCACCTGACGCAGACCCGCATGGGCTTGTGCCAATTTGTAGCCCAGCGGCCAGCCAATTTCACAGATCCCGGCCAGGATCAGTAGGGTCCACGCATTTGTCATACCCAAATGATAGCTTAATCGCTCTGAAAGCCTGTATTCACGGGGTTTGCTGTGCTGCAAAAAATTTTGGTTTTTTTCTTGACATGGCCTTTTGTGCCCATATAATAATAATTGTGCATCGCAACAAAACGCGTTGTGGGCAAGAAATAACCAAAGCAAGACACGACTTTAGAGACACCCATTTCACTTTTATCTTTCTTTTTAAGGAGTTCACCATGAATGCACTGAGCAACGAACACATCCTGTCGGCCAACAAGGCGGCGATTGATACCCTGCTGTCGGTTGCCAACACGGCACTGGCCACCGCCGAAAGCCTGGCTGCTCTGAATCTGGGCACCGCTCGCGAAGCCCTGAACGACAGCGCCAAGAACGCCAAGGCTGCGATGGCTGTGAAGACCCCGCAAGAGGTTGCTTCGCTCAACGCCGCTCTGGGTCAACCGGCTGTCGAGAAGGCCGTTGCCTACTCGCGTAGCGTTTACGAAATCTCGACCGGTGCGGCCAACGAGCTGAGCAAGCTGATCCAGTCGCAATTCGTTGAACTCAACAAGGCTGCCCAAGATCTGGCCGAAAAAACGGCCAAGGCATCGCCGTTCGGTTCGGACGTCGCTCTGGCTGCTGTTCGCCAGGCCGTTGCTGCTGCCAACTCGGCTTTCGACAACCTCAACAAGGCTGCCAAGCAAGCCGCTGAATTCACCGAAGCCGGTGTGACGGCCGCGACCTCGGCTGCTGTAAAAGCTGCTGGCACCACCAAGAAGTCGGCCAAGAAGTAATGTCGCATTGATCCGCTGAGGCGAAGCCTCGTGCGGATCCTCTGCTGAACATAGCCCCGCCGGAGCAATCCGCGCGGGGCTATGTTTTTATGGCGATAATGTCGCTATGACATTCTTTAACTTCGACAGCCGCATCGACCGCCTGTCTTCGCCGCACGATGACTCCCTGAAATGGGGGCGCTACGCCCGCTGTGCCGAAAAAAACATCCTCCCCATGTGGGTCGCCGATATGGATTTTGCGGCACCCCCCGTGGTGATTGAAGCGCTACAGCAACGAATCGAGCATGGGGTCTTTGGTTACCCGCACGTCACACCGGACGTTCGTGAAGCGGTGTTGTTGCACCTGGCACGGGATCTGGATTGGCGGGTGGAGCCAGAGTGGCTGGTCTGGTTGCCTGGCCTCGTTACGGGTTTAAATGCCTGTTGTCGTGCGGTGGGCGAGGCGGGCGATGCTGTCGTCACAGCGACACCCATCTACCCGCCGTTCATGTCTGCCCCCAAGCTGAGTGACCGCCAGCTACAGATGGCGCCTTTAACGACCGCGGATGGCGAATGGGTGTGGGATCTCGATGCGCTTGAGGCGATAACGGATGACCGAACGCGCCTGCTGATGCTGTGTAATCCGCACAACCCGGTGGGGCGCGTCTGGCGCAAAGACGAATTGCTGGCGTTGGCCGAGCAGGCTGAGCGGCATGACTGGATCATCTGCTCTGATGATATTCATTGCGAGCTGCTACTCGAACCAGGGGTGCGCTACACACCGATCGCGAGTCTGTCGCCTGAGATAGCCCGTCGCACGATTACACTGCTTGCCCCCTCCAAAACCTACAATATTCCCGGTTTGGGCGCTGCGTTTGCGGTGATTCCCGATGCCGGATTGCGCCGTCGTTTTGAGCGGGTCATCGCCGGTATTGTGCCGCACATCAATGTGCTGGGTTATGTCGCCATGGCGGCTGCCTATCGCTATGGTGTGCCATGGCGTACGGCCATGCTTGAGTATTTGCAGTCCAACCGCGATCACCTCACACACGCACTCAATCAGATTCCGGGTCTCAAGTTGCAAGCCCCGGAGTCCACTTATCTGGCCTGGATCGATGCCAGCGGTTTGTCTCTGCCGGCAGGCCAGACAGCTGCAAAATTTTTTGAAGCAGCGGGGGTGGGGTTATCAGCCGGTGAAGACTTTATGCCCGGGGCGACGGATTACAGTCGTCTCAATTTTGGCTGTACCCGTGCCACGCTTGACGAGGCGATTCGGCGAATCCGCGAAGCCTGTGCCAGTATTAATTAGTGCGGGTTGCCTCGGTTATCGATCAGCGTTTCGCGCAGGAAGAGATGTTGCGCCACTGCACCGTGGAGCATGGCCTTGATCTCATCGTCACTCTGCCGCCCACGAAGCTCCAGTCGTTCGCCCAGAACGCGGCAATCTGAACAGGCCGGTTTGTCTAGGGGTTGCTGAATAATTAGCAGCGGGTAACGCTCACGCAGAATGTGCAGCGGGATACCGGCGTCATCACGATAGCCGCGAATATTGGCGCCCGGTAGTAGGAATTGATACTGCTCATAAGCGGCGTTGAAATTGTAGGGCACCCACACCGTCTGGCCGACCACCTGTTTCTGGGTGGCGATGGAATAGCGCCCCTTCGGGCCATCAAAGACGCCCAGGAAGCCGGTCAAGGCGAGATACGCTGCAAAGACTGCCGGCAGCGTGAGCCAAGGCAGTAGGCGGGGGATCAGTAGGGTTAGCGCGAGTGTTGCAAGCACAATCACCAGCACGACGGCGAGTGTGGTGCTGTAGATGGGTTGCCCGACATCATGTTGCAGCAACCAGCCCAGATAGCCGATCGCAGCAATGGCGACGGTACAGATCAGCGTCGTGATGAACAGGATCCAGCGACTCAGGCGGAACCAGACCAGCGCAATCAGCACAGCGAATGCTGGCATGGCCTCGAGCAGATAACGGCTCGACCGCTGGCTGGGAAAACAGAACACCGCAAACAGAATGAGTACCCACCACCACAGATATTTTTCGTCATCGCTCAGATCGTTGTGCCGAAATACACGCCACAGCGCCAGCACCATTGTCGCGACCACCACCACCGCCAGCAGGCCCGCATTGAGCGCATAGCCCGTGGCCAACACCCAGATGCTGCCATCGCCCCAGAACATCTTGGCGAGATAGCTCGGACCATGCGGATCAAACTTGCCGGCATTTTCGCCGATGACGAATTCGTTCCAGATGGCTTGCGGATCGGGGTCCAGCGCAAACCACAGCGCAAAGATACCCAGCGATAACAGGGCGATTAAAATCAGCTTATAAACATCGCGTTTCAAGAACTCGCCCGGACGGTAATGACGACAACGCCAGTACCAGAAGGCCAGGCCCAGGCCCACAGGGAGCAGCAGCGCAAATGATTTGTAGAGCAAACCAATGCCAATACTGATACCCATGATGAACGGTACACCCCAGGCCGAATCAAAGGCTTTTTTGCCTTGATACAGCAGCAGGAAGAAAGGCAGGAACAGCCAGAAGATCTCGCCAGCATTGGTGAGAAAGGGTCGACCAAATCGGTAGGTGCTGAAGAAGGCCAGCCACAGCACGGCGGCGAGTAAGCCGGTGCGGATGTTTCGTTGGCCGCATTTCCAGCCGAGTAGGCCAACCAGAACCGCGGTGGCCAGGGTATAGAGCACGTTGGGGTAGCGCAGATGCCATAGAGTCCATTCCTGTCCCCAGTGCGTGCTCAGCACACCTTGCCAGAACAGCATGGGTGGCTTGGTGTTGCGCATGTTTTCCAGTGTTGACTGCAGTGGCAGTAGGTGGCCACTCTCGGCCGTCAGGCGGGTGATGTGCGCATAAGGGAATTCATCGCCATTCTTGGGAATATGCAGACTGTCGAGACCAAAGAAATAGGTCACGACCGCCAGTGCAAAAACGCCCACGAGCACCAGGATCGCCCAGAAAGAATCGATGCCCGCCTCGCCTAAACGAGAGACCGATCGAGTCGCCGCTTTACGCGTCATTCGGATCCGGCTGGCGGAGTTCTCGGTTCAGCTTGAGCCGACCGAAGGTCCACAGATCATTGGCCACAAAATTAAACAGGCTGGCAATCACCACGGCGATCAGGTTGGCCAGCAAATAGTGCAGGAACAGCGCAAACAGATTGGTCAGCCCGAATTGCACGGCAATACCGATCCAGCAGGCCAGCGCGTATTGCGCAAACTGAATAACGATGGGCACCGTGCGCAAGGATTTGCGGTCATGCCAGGTCCAGCGCTGGTTCCAGGTGAAGTTGCTGATGGTCGCAATCAGGATTGCAAAGGCCAGCGAGATATTCAGACGGAGCGTTTGCTGGGCAATCTCGCGAAAGAGCACTTCCTGGCCCAGATACAACACACTCAGATTAACCACCACACCCGAGGCACCCACGATACCGAACTTGATAAAACGCGGGCGGAACAACGGCCCGATCAGTGGTAACTGTTGCAGGGTCTGGATCAGGTGACGCATCGGCAGCGTATTAGTGTGCTGCCAGGGTAAATTCAGCCGGACGGGCGGCCGCCGGCAGCCCCAGCAACTCATGGGCTTTTTCGATCACTTGTTCCGGCGTAATTTGCTTCAGGCATTGGTTGTCGCCATCACAAGGCGACATACGGTGGTTGTACGCAGTGAGACAGGGCGAACAGGCCAGCGGCTGATGGAAGAAGTAGGCGTTCTTGGCCCACGAACGATAAAGACGCGGGGTTTCCGGTCCGAACAGGATAATCGTTGGAATCGGCGTCATGGCGGCAAATTGTCCCGGGCCGCCATCGTTGGTAATCAGCAGCGCGGCTCGGTGGAACAGGGCGAGCAGGTGACGCACTGAACGCGTGTAACCGGTCAGATCAATACAGAGCGGGTTTCGGCAGTGGTTAAGTACCGATTGACCAAAGGCCTTATCGCCCTTGAGGCCGATCACGCCAACGGCGTAACCCTGCTGCAGGAAGTGGTCAGCGACGCGATAGTAGTATTCCAGTGGCCAGGCGCGAATGGGCAGAATACCGCCACTCGGATAAATGAGTACCAGCGGCTTGCCGGCAATCGCCGGGAAGTCGGTCTCCAGCTTGCTGGCTTCGTTAGCGAGCTCGCCATCGTTAAACACCAGCGTCGGTGGCGTGATGGGCTCGTCTGGCGGCAGCGTTTTGCCGGCGGGGTGGGTGGTAGCGTCAATAGCCTCCACCATCGTCAGCAGCTGGTGGCTGAGGTGACGATACGGGTTATACATCACCGGGTTGGTCAGAAAGCCGCCGCGATAGAGGCCTTCCTGGGTATGCGGTTCAAATCCCACCAGCACGGGTGCACCAGACAGATAGGCGATGAGGCTGCTGACCCGGGCAAAGAGTTCGCAATCGATCACGACGTCAAATCGCAATGCCCGCATCTTGTGCAAGGCGTCCCATAGGTCGCCGGCAAAGTCCTTGAGATCGGCATCGTTTAGGGTGATGACGTTCTTTGGCGGAACCACGTTGAGGAGATCCAGCACTTCGCGATTTTTGGCGAATAGCATCACGTGCAGTTCGGCATCTGGGTAGCGCGTCTTGATGGCGCGGAACATGGGCTCAGCGAGCACCAGGCTTCCCATTTCCGACAGCAGAATCACCAGAACGCGCTGGGGTGTTTCGGGTCGTTTACGGCGTAAACCGAGCTTACGGATGCACCAATCCCAGGCGGTAAAAAGGGCGCACAGCGGCACCCCGGCATATTTATCAACGGCGCGTTGGAAACGAATATCCATCAGTCGACGGTTTGGGCAGAAACACTTGTGCGGTAAAGCCTGAATGATACCTGTCCTTGGGATAAAATGCCGGGATGAATCCGCGATATTCCCCGCTTTTCCATGAAACCAAGCCTGTTTAGTCACTGGTCGGGGACGGCGCTATTTGCAATTGCCGTGGTCATCGCCGTTTTGGGGGTGCGGGTGCCGGCCAAAGCCGTTTTTGCGTTGCCCGAGGCCGAGGTTGCCGCGGCTCAACAGCGGCTGGCGACAGCACTGCCGCCGCGCTTTGAGTGGCAGGATTTGCCCAAGCCTACCCCATCGGCGCATGCCGCAACCGTGGCAGAAATTCTCCCCGCTGAGACAACATCCAATCAACCGGTGCGCCTCTTGGCTGCCTGGTTTGGCGGCAGCCGGGAAGGGGCAGCTGATGTGTCGCTGTATCAGTCTCAATGGACTGCCGGTCAGCGTGACTGGAGCACGGCCAGAGAAATGCTCGGCCGTGCACAGGCCGAACGCCAGCTGGGTCGCAATATACGTAAGTTGGGTAACCCGCTCCTGGTTTCCGAGCCGGGTCGCCAGCAGTTGTTTTTTGTGAGCGTTTCCTATGGGGGCTGGGCGGGCAGCGCGATCAACCGCAGCCTCTCGGTGGATGGGGGCGAGCACTGGTCAACGGCGCAGCGCATAATTACCAGCCCATTTTTTAACCTGAGCACGCTCGTGCGTAACCCGGGGGTTTGGTATACCGATGGCAGCCTGGGCTTGCCGGTGTATCACGAGTTCATCAACAAGCATGGCGAATGGTTGCGCCTGGATGCGGATGGTCGCGTACTCGAGAAATCACGCATGGCCATGCCGCGCCCAACCCTGCAACCCGCGGTCGTACCGCTCAGTGGTACACGCGCTGTGGCTGCGCTACGGGATGCAGGACCCGGCCCGAATCACATCCAGTGGAGTGAGACGCATGATGGGGGCCAGCGTTGGGTGCAGCAGTCTGCGCGTGAGGTTCCAAACCCGAATGCCGCAGCGGCCATGATTGGCCTGAGCGACGGTTCGCTCCTGATGGCGTGTAACCCGATTTCTGGCAACCGTAACCAATTGTCGCTGTTGCGTTCGACCAATCAGGGAGAAACCTGGAGTCTGGTTCGGGTCATTGAAGAAAGTGCGAACGATCGCGATGAATTTTCCTATCCGGCGCTATTGCAAGATCGTCAGGGCATGATTCATCTGCTCTACACCTGGAAGCGACAAGGTATTCGCCATGCGCGATTTAGTCAGGCCTGGCTCAATCAACCCGGCACGCCCACCGTTGCGGCGGTGGCCCGATGACGACGCCGATGACAAGGTTAGCCGTGCTTTACCGGGAGCCTGATATCCGTCGCCGTATTTGGGTATTGCTGTTCATGGCGACGCTCTGGTTGCCGTTGGGCGGCTTACCGCTCTGGCGCTATGTCTATGGTTTTACGGGCGAGCTGACGCCGGCGACCTGGATACTTTTCTTTGCCTGGTTTGGTTTTCCCGATTTATTTCGTCGGTGGTGTTATCTCGAGTTACCCCTCAAGCGGCGTCTCTGGTTATTTGGCGGCATGGTGTTGTTCTATGTGCTGGCATTGGGTTCCGGATCCTTTGATCCTTATACCTACGGATATCAACCCTGGATCTTGCTGACACTGTTGTCCGTCTGGGTCGCCCGATGGGGTCGGATTGCCGCAGGGCTAACGCTCTTATTGTCGATGGATCTGATGGCCTTTGGCTTTCATTTGCTTCGCACCGATAACCTCTGGGATTACCTGGTTGATCCCATTCTCATGTTGGCACTCGGAATCAGCGTGTTCCGTGGTGTAATGTCGCGTCGTTTCAAATCAACCGATTAGGTTCTGCTTCATGTTTGATCTCGTTAATAAACACCGTAAATTTGTTCAACTTCTGCTGGCGCTCATTACGCTGCCGTTCGCCTTCTGGGGGATCGATTCCTATTTCCGCGATGCTGCTTCCACCGATGAAGTGGCGCGTGTCGGAAGTAGCAAGATCACGATGCAGCAGCTGGATACTGCCATGCGCGAACGCGCGGATCAGATTCGTGCGCGTCAGGGTGGGGCCGTTGATGCCCGACTGTTTGAGTCGCCAGAGTTTCGCCAGAGCGTGCTCAACGAGTTGGTCGAACAACGGTTATTGCTCGTGGAATCGGAGCGACTGGGTATTGCCGCCAACGATGTGATTTTGCGCGAACTGATCGCCCAGATTCCCGCTTTTCAGGAAAACGGTAAATTCTCACCGGCCAAATATGAACAGATTCTGCGTGCCCAGGGCATGACGCCCAGCGCCTTTGAACAGAATCTGCGCCGTGATCTCACCCAGCAGATGCTGGTCAGCGGTGTTGCCGCCACCACCCAGATGTCCAAGACGCAGCTGAACCAGATCATTGACGCTGAGACACAGGAGCGTGAGGTTGCCACCGCCCTGGTGCCGGCCAGCGATTACCTCAAATCGGTCTCTGTTGATGACACGGCGGTGCGCCAGTTTTACGAATCGAATGCACGTCAGTTTCAGGTTCCCGAGCGCGTCAAGGTCTCGTATGTGGTGCTGAGCGATCCGAAGGTCGTCGCCAAAGAATCCGAGAACTTCAGCAATATGGTGTACGAACAGTCGGACACCTTTAAAGATGTCGCCAAAGCGCTCAACCTGAAAGTGGAAGAGAGCGGTTGGATCAGCAGCAACGGGCAGGGTGCGCAGGGGGTCTTGGCGAACCCGAAGGTGCTGCAGGCCATCTTTAACCCGGCTAGCCTGAAGGATCGTCGCAACAGTGCCGCCATCGAAGTGGCGCCGAACGTGCTGGTCTCCGTCCGTGTCAGTGCCTATGAACCCGTGTCGCTCCGTCCATTCGAATCGGTGTCGGGCGATATCCGCAATTACCTGATGCGCAAGGCCGCCGTCGAAAAAGCGACGGCAGAGGGCGAAGCCAAACTGGCCGAGCTCAATGCGGGTAAACCGGTCAACGTGACGTGGAGTGCCAGCAAGTCGGTCTCGCGTCTTCAGCCCAATGGTCTGAGCCCGGATGCCATGCAACGGGTCTCTGCTGTCGAGGCCGCCCGTTTCCCGGCGTATGCTGGCGGGGCCAGTGGCGATGGTTATGCACTGTATAAAGTCAGCGGTGTCAAAGCCGGTGCCGCACTGTCGGACGAAAAGCGTGCTCAGATCGGTGCCGCCTATCAGCGGTTCCTGCAGCAGGCTGATGTGGTTAGCCTGATGGTCGCGCTGCGCGATCGGCATCCGGTAAAGATCGCCAAACGCCCGGAAGCCGAAACCAAATAAGTTTTCTCGCGATCAAACGAAAAACGGGGAGCGTCGCTCCCCATTTCGATGAGTGCTTGGATATCGTCAGACTTCTTCGGCACCCAGGGCAGTAATGTTAAAGCCCGAATCCACGTAGGTGATCTCGCCGGTCATGCCGCTGGCCAGATCCGACAACAGGAAAGCAGCGACGTTACCGACTTCATCGGTGGTGACGTTACGACGCAACGGGGCAACCTTGGCGTTGTGCTGTAGCAGCTTGCCGAAGTTGCCGATACCCGAGGCAGCCAGCGTTTTGATCGGGCCTGCCGAAATGGCATTGACGCGAATATTCTGCGGACCCAGTGAAGCGGCCATATAACGGGTTGCGGCTTCTAGGCTGGCCTTGGCCATGCCCATCAGATTGTAGTTGGGCATGACGCGCTCGGCACCCAGGTAGGTCAGGGCGACCAGTGCCGGGTTGTTACCCTTCAGCAACATCGGACGGGCCGCCTTGGCCAGCGCGGCAAAGCTGTAGGCCGACACATCATGCGCGATGCGCGAGGCTTCGCGCGTAATACCGTCGAGGAAATCGCCTTCTAGCGCTTCGCCCGGGGCGAACGCGATGGAGTGCACCAGGCCGTCGAGGCCCTCCCATTCTTTGCCAAGAGCGGCAAAGAGGTTGTCGATGTCGGTATCGACACTGACGTCACAGGGAAATACCAGCTTGCTACCGAATTCATCGGCAAACTTGGCGACCCGCTCCTGGAAGCGTTCATTCTGGAAGGTAAAAGCCAGAGTGGCACCTTCACGGTGGCAGGCCTTGGCAATCCCGTAGGCGATCGAATGTTTGGAGAGCAAACCAGTAATCAGAATGCGCTTGCCAGCGAGGAAACCCATGATGACTCCTTAGCACCAGTAACAATCCCGTGATTATACGTTGAAGCCGGGGGAGATCAGTTAGACTTATAAGATGGTTTTTTTGTGGAATGTCTCTTGTTGCAGGGCTCGGTCGCTGTTGCTGGCGGCACTGTGCCTGCCGGTGTTGGCCGGTTGCGGGTCTGAATGGAACGACCCGTATCCGTCGACTGAACGTGGCAACAACAAGATTTACACCAGTTTCTCCGAGCGTCCCAAGCATCTGGATCCGGCGATTGCCTACTCCAACAGTGAAATTGGGTTTATTGCGCAGATTTATGAGCCGCCCCTGCAGTATCACTATCTGAAGCGACCCTACACACTCATTCCGGCCACACTGGAAGCCATGCCGGAGATCCGTTACTTTGATCAATCAGGTCGTCCGGCCAGCGAATCTACCCCGGCTGATCAAATCGGGCGGACGGTCTACCGGATAAAACTGCGCGGCGATGTGCGGTATCAGCCGCACCCGGCCTTTAGCCTCAACGACGATGGCTCGCCGCGTTATCTGAATCTGGATGGTCGTCAGGGTCGCGCCGTGCAGGGTGCTGCCGGCCCCATGGCGCTGGCCGATCCGGGGTCGCGTTTGCTCAAGGCCCAGGACTACGTCTATCAGATCAAACGGCTGGCGCATCCCGCGGTTCAGTCGCCGATTTTCGGGATGATGAGCGAACACATTCAGGGACTGCAGGCGCTGGCCGATGACATCAAAGCCCGCATGGCTGCTCAGCCCGGCCTCTGGATCGACCTGGAGCCATTGCCGCTGCCGGGTGCGGTAGCCGTCGACGACCGCACATTAGAAATTACCCTGAACGGAAAATACCCGCAGTTCATTTACTGGCTGGCCATGAACTTCTTTGCACCGGTGCCGCGCGAAGTCGATCAGTTCTATGGTCAGCCGGCATTGCGCCGGAGCAACGTGCGTATCGATACCTGGCCGGTGGGTACCGGCCCCTACATGATGGTGCACAACAACCCGAATTCGCGCATTGAGCTGGCGCGTAATCCCAACTTTCACGATGAACGCTACCCCTGTCAGAGCGAACCCGCTGATGCGGCCGTCGGCTTACTCGAAAGTTGCGATGCAAAACTTCCCTTGATCGATGGCGTGGTTTTTAGCCGCGAAAAAGAGAGCCTGCCGTATTGGAACAAATTCCTTCAGGGCTATTACGACGAGTCAGGCATTTCGTCCGATAGTTTTGACCAGGCGGTGCGCGTCACGGTCACGGGTGATGTGAATGTATCGCCAGCCATGGCCGAACAAGGGATCCGTTTACAAACCTCGGTGCGCACCTCGGTTTATTACATGGGGTTCAATCTGCTCGACCCGGTGGTGGGTGGAAAAACGCATGAAGAGCAGCGCCGGGCCAAGCTTCTGCGCCAGGCGCTGTCTATTACACTCGACCAGGAAGAGTTCATCTCCATCTTTTTAAATGGCCGGGGTCAGCCCGGCATGGGGCCGATTCCGCCCGGTATCTTTGGTCATCAGTCCGGCCAGTCGGGCATGAACCCGGTGGTTTATACCTGGAAAGATGGCGCGCCCCAACGTCGTAGCATCAAGGAGGCCAAGGCTCTGCTGGCTCAGGCAGGCTGGCCGAATGGACGAGATCGGCAGACGGGCCGGCCACTGGTGCTGAATCTGGATACGACATCGGGGGGGCTGGGCGACAAGTCGACCATGGATTGGATGTCGCGCCAGCTGAATCAGCTAGGCATCCAGCTGGTGGTGCGCAGTACCGACTTCAACCGATTTCAGGAAAAGTTGCGCAAGGGCAGTGCGCAGATGTACTTCCTTGGCTGGAATGCCGATTATCCCGACCCGGAAAATTTTTTCTTCCTGCTCTATGGGCCTGAAGGCAAAGTGGCGCACGGTGGTGAGAACACGGCCAACTACAGCAACCCCGAGTTCGATCGACTGTTCAAGATCATGGTCAATATGCCCAACGGGCCGGCACGTCAGAACGTCATCGACAGTATGCTCAGATTGGTGCGTGAGGATGCACCCTGGATCTACTGGTTCTATCCCAAGACCTACGTGTTGCAGCACAGCTGGTTGCAGAACTTTAAACTCAATAATGTGGCGAGCAACACCCTTAAATATCAGCGTATTGATGCCGATCGTCGCGAGACCTTGCGTCAAGAATGGAACAAGCCATTGCTCTGGCCATTCGCCGTGCTGGTGGTGGGGCTTCTGGCGCTGCTCTGGCCAGCCGTGCGCGCCTATCGTTCCCGATCCGGCCTGGACGCCTTTGGTCATCGGGTAAGGGGACGCTGATGTTGCGCTATTTTCTGCGTCGACTGTTCTACGCCGTCCCGATTTTGATCGGCGTGAACCTCATCACCTTCGCGCTATTTTTCATGGTCAATAGTCCGGACGACATGGCCCGCATGCAACTGGGTGTCAAGCGGGTCACCCCCGAGGCGATTCAGCAGTGGAAGGCGGCCCGGGGTTATGACAAGCCGCTCTTTATCAACGACGCGGCCGCCGGCGTGCAGCAGGTGACCGATACCATCTTCTTCGATAAATCGATGCGGTTATTTGCCGGTGAATTCGGCCGCAGTGAAGATGGTCGCGAAATCAGCCAGGAAATCCGGCAACGAATGGGCCCCTCGCTGGCCATTGCGCTGCCGACCTTTTTGATAGGTCTTGGTCTTACGATCAGCCTGGCACTCATGCTGGTGCTGTTTCGCGGTACCTGGCTTGATCGCACCGGGGTTGTAATCTGTGTGGGGTTAATGTCGATCTCATCATTGTTCTTTATCATCGGGGGGCAGTTCGTGTTCGCCCGGGTGCTGAAACTGGTGCCCATTTCGGGCTATGAGAGTAATCCCTGGACGGCATGGCACTTCCTCATTCTGCCGGTGGCCGTGAGCATTGTTGCAAGTATTGGTGGATCTACACGTTGGTATCGCACCATCTTTTTAGAAGAGATCGGCCGGGACTATGTTCGCACGGCACGCGCCAAGGGGTTATCGGATGCGCGGGTGCTGTTTGGACATGTGTTACGTAATGGTCTGATTCCTATCCTGACCGGGGTGGTGGTGGTCATTCCATCGTTGTTCCTTGGCTCGCTCCTCGTGGAATCCTTCTTTGGCATTCCCGGCTTGGGCAGTTACACCATTGATGCCATTGCGGCGCAAGACTTTGCCGTTGTGCGCGCCATGGTTTTTCTGGGGTCGGTGTTGTATCTCGTCGGACTGATTCTGACCGACCTGTCATACACCCTGGTTGATCCACGCATTCGGCTGAAGTGATCATGGATCCCATCGACCTCCTGAACATTCTGCGCGATAGCCTCTGGGTCTGTCTGGTGACGGATGCCTTGCTCTGGCTTCTGTTTGCTGCCTTTGTCTTGGCGCTGGTGGTGATTTTGCGTTCACCGTTGCAACGTCAAGTCTGGCGCCAGGTCTTTCAGCAACGGCTGGCCGTGGTCTCGGCAGTCATTCTTGCCGTCGCAGCATCCTTTGCCTTGCTGGATTCAATTCACTTCCGTCAACCATTGCCAGCCTTAACAGATGATCCGGGTGCGGCTGAATCAACTCAGGTGCGTTATGCCGTCGAGGTCAACTCAGTGCTTGACCTTTTGTTGCGT
The DNA here is from genome assembly GCA_018883385.1 of Rhodocyclaceae bacterium. Taxonomy (GTDB): domain Bacteria; phylum Pseudomonadota; class Gammaproteobacteria; order Burkholderiales; family Rhodocyclaceae; genus Fluviibacter. Next base: position 18,281 of record VEQD01000020.1, read on the forward strand.
GGTCTTCGCAGCGATTATGAAAAAACCTATTCTGCACCGTTGGCGGTCAATCTTTCGGCCTTGGAACCGGTCACCATCACCTTGCCTGATGGTGATGTGGAAGTGCGTCGCGAGTCGCCACGCCTCAAGGTAGCGGGTCAGGCATTCCCGCCGGGGCCGGTCAGTGCGTCGGTCTACTGGACAGACGTGGCAACGCGAATTGCCTTGGGAACGGTCGGTGGCCTCGTCAGCTTTGGCATCCTTGCCTTTATCGGATTGGCATTGCACCGCTGGCGTCGCTTGGTGACGCCATCACCATACAGTCATCCTGTGGCACGTCGGTGGACCCTGATAACCCTGGGTCTGATATTTGTCCTTGTTGGGGTGATGACGTCACTCAGTAACAACTTCCATGTCTTTGGTACCGACAAGGTGGGCCAGGATGTGCTCTATCAGGTCCTCAAGAGTTTACGCACAGCGCTGGTGATTGGCCTGGTACCGACGCTGGTTACGTTGCCGATTGGTGTAGTGCTGGGCCTGGCGGCCGGATACTTCCGGGGGAAGGTCGATGACGTTATTCAATATGTGTACACGACCGTGAGCGCCATCCCCGGGGTCTTGCTCATTGCTGCTGCGGTGCTCAGCATCCAGGTCATGCTCGACAATCACCCGGAGTGGTTTGCCACAGCCGTAGAAAGGGGCGATGTTCGCCTGCTCGCGCTTTGCATCATTTTGGGGATGACCAGCTGGACGGGTATCGCCCGGCTGCTGCGAGGCGAATCGCTCAAGATGCGCGAATACGAATACGTGCAAGCCGCCAGAGCCTTTGGCGTGAGTGCCGGGCGCATTTTGTTGCGCCATATTTTGCCCAACGTCTTCCCGATCATTCTTATCACCATGGTGATGGAGTTTTCCACGCTCGTGCTGGCCGAGGCCGTGCTGTCGTACATCGGTATTGGGGTCGACCCCACCATGTTCAGCTTTGGGCTCATGATCAACAATGCGCGTATGGAGCTGTCGCGCGAGCCCGTAGTCTGGTGGACGCTGACAGCGGCGTTTATCTTCATGGTTGTGCTGGTGCTGGCCGCCAACATTCTGGCTGATGCCGTGCGTGATGCCCTCGACCCGCGTTCGGAGCGACCGTCATGAGCACGCAACCGCTCCTGCAGGTACGTGATTTGTCGCTGGCCTTTGCGCGCCAGGACGCACAAGGGAACACCACACTGACTGATGCGCTGAGCAATATCCAGTTTGATTTACATGCCGGTGAAACGCTGGCGCTGCTGGGCGAATCCGGGTGCGGTAAATCGCTCACATCACTGGCCATGATGCGTCTTTTGCCGCCTAACGCCCGTTATCAATCGGGTCGACTGCTTTTGAAGACCGAGGATCCGCGTCGCCCCGAAGATCTACTGCGGGTCTCTGAAGCACGGATGCGACAAATCCGTGGCCACCGTATGGCGATGATCTTCCAGGAACCAGCCACCAGCCTCAATCCGGTGATGCGCATTGGGGAGCAGATCGCCGAGGTTATTCGTTTACACCGTGGCCTGGATCAGCAAAGCACCCAACGCGAGGTCCGCATCTTGCTCGATCAGGTGGGGCTACCCGATCCTGACAAAGCCGCCGCCGCGTATCCCTTCGAGCTTTCAGGTGGCATGAAACAACGCGCCATGATCGCCATGGCCTTAGCGGGCGACCCACAGATTCTGCTGGCCGATGAACCGACAACGGCGCTGGATGTCACGCTGCAGGCCCAGATTCTGGATCTGATCCAGAGCTTGCAGCAACAACGGCAGATGGGCGTGCTATTGATCACGCATGATCTGGCGGTCGTGGCCTCACGTGCCGAGCGTGTCGCGGTGATGTATGCCGGGCAGATCGTTGAAAGCGGCGCGGTGTCCGATGTACTGCATAACCCGGCGCATCCTTATACCCGCGCGCTACTGGCCGCGCTGCCCGAACGGGCCGGGCATGGTGAATCATTGCTGCAACTCCCCGGGCGCGTGCCATCGCTGGGCCATTGGCCGATGACCTGTCGCTTTGCCCCGCGCTGTGCCGATCAGGAGCCGCATTGTCTGATGGAGTCACCACCGCAGGTGGTCATGCCCTCGGAGCAGACGATCAGCGTAGTACCGCACCAAGTGTTGTGCTGGCGGGCTGGGGACGAGGCCATGCGCGCCTATGGTGACTCAGGCTCGGTCAATCGACGTCGAACCTTTGCCGAGAGCGCGGTCCTGGAGGTGCGCGATCTGCAGGTGGGGTATGAATCCTCGCACGGCAACTGGCCCTGGCCACTGTCGCATTGGTTCGGCGACAAGGCTATTCAAAAGCCGGTGGTTGATGGCGTCAGTCTGCAATTGAAAGCGGGCGAGACGCTGGCGCTGGTTGGCGAATCCGGTTGCGGTAAAACCACGATCGCGCGGGCCATTCTTGGTTTGCAACCACTGAGCGGCGGCGAGATTGTGCTGGATGGTGCGCCGATTGCCGGGCAGGGCGTTCGCCCGCAGGCGGGTTGGCGACGCAATGTGCAGATGGTGTTTCAGGATCCCTTTGCGTCTCTGGATCCGCGTCAACGCATCCGTACCATTCTGGCCGAAGGCCCGCGTGCACTTGGCCTGGCGCCGGCAACCACCACGGATGCCGCCCTTTGTGCCTTGCTCGAACGCGTTGGGTTGGCCGCGGACGCGCTCGATCGTTACCCTCATGAGTTTTCTGGTGGGCAGCGTCAACGGATCGCCATTGCCCGGGCACTGGCGGTCAACCCGGCTGTGCTGATTTGTGACGAACCGACCTCGGCGCTCGATGTCTCGGTGCAGGCACAGATTCTGAATTTATTGCTGGACCTGCAAGCTGAAACCGGCATGGCCTATCTGTTTATCACGCACAACTTTGGTGTTGTCCGTTATCTGGCAGATCGGGTAGCGGTGATGCAGGCCGGTCGCATTGTGGAAAGCGGCTCAACCCGCGATATCTTCGAACAGCCGCAGCAGACCTACACTAAAGCCCTGTTAGCGTCCGTACCGGTGATCCGCTAGGACAAAATTCTAGCGCTTCGCTTTATCTTTGCTGTCGGCTTTGCCGCCGGATTTGGCTGGGGTCGCCTTGCTATTGGCGCTGCTGGCTTTGTCATGACCCTTGGTAGCCGTTGATTTGCTGCCTGTGCTTTTTTCCGCACTGGGGGTCTTGGTCGACTTGCTGCCCTTGTCGGATCCTGACGATTTTTCAGCTTTGGCTTTAGCGCCAGATTGATTGGTCTTGCTGTTCTTAGCCTCTTTAGCACCCTTGGCTGTCTTGCCGCTATCTTTGCCCTTGGCGCCGGACTTGTCGACCTTGCCCGAAGACTTTGAGGGCTTGTCTTCATCAGGCACGCTGACGGGCGTGTTTTCGTTCATCTCAGAAACAGGCGCCGCACCCTTGGGCAGTTCGCCCCCCTCGGTAAGCACCAAGAGCGGTTGCCCCGGCTTGCTCAATGATTTTAGCGAAACCCCGTTGGCCTCTTGCAATTGCGACAGCGACATCTTGAATTTATCGGCAATGCTTGCCGGCTTTTCACCAGGCTGTACCGTATACGCTGCCCATTTCGACAAGGGCTTTTCAGTCTCTTGGTAATTGTTCAGGTTGGCTTTGAACTGCGAGACGCGGTCTTTTGGCAGGTTGATCGTTTCGACTTTCATCACCGGGCGATAGTGTTCCGGATTAAGCGCTTTCACTTCGTCGACACTGATGTTTGCCAGCTTGGCCACGGTATCGAGATCGATGTGTTTGCCATACAGGGCCACCGATTCAAAGTAGGGGCGATTCGGTAGCACCGGCAACCCCATCTGGGATACCAGCTGCGGATTACGCAGAATATTTTTGATCGCCTGCAGACGCGGCACGTAGTTCTGGGTCTCAGCCGGCATCCGGATATCGTCGTAGCCAGTCGGCAAGCCCTGTGCCTGGTTTTTGGCGACCGCGCGACCCACGGCGCCTTCGCCCCAGTTGTAGGAGGCCAGCGCCAGGTGCCAATCGCCCATCAGGCTGTACAGATACGCCAGGTAATCAAGCGCGGCACCAGTCGATGACACCACATCGCGGCGATTGTCTTCCCACCACGATTGGCTAAGCCCGTAGTGACGCCCGGTCGAGGGTATAAACTGCCAGAGACCGGCAGCACGGGCAGGGGAGAGTGCTTTGGGGTTGTAGCTACTTTCCACCATTGGCAGCAGCGCCAGTTCGCTTGGCATCCCACGGCGTTCCAGCTCTTCCAGCACGTAATAGGCGTAGCGACGGCTGTTTTCCAGAAGCCGGCGCATCGCAGCCGGATTCTTCATGTAGTAGTTCTGATATTTCTGGACCAGCTCGTTGTCCAGGTCTGGCATGGCGAATCCATCGCGCAATCGTTCTAGCAGATCTGGGGCATCACGCCCCGGGCGGGTATTGACCGCTCGCGCCCAGCTGATGGGTGATTTCTCGGGTGCGGCTACCCCGGTGGATTGATCCGCGGCCAGGCCGACCAGCGGTTGGCCGATCAAAAGGAAGAGCGCAACGGGGAGAATGGCGCGGCAAACGCGGGGTAGATTCAAGCGGCGGGCAGGGCGCCATCACCAAGGTGTTGCCGGCGCCGAAAAATCAACAGAATCAGAATGATAGCACAAAACAGCAGGCGTAAAAAAGCCCGCAGCTTGTGACTGCGGGCGATCCTCCCGAGGGAGATCCCTTCTGGTAAAGGGGCTTACTTGGCCTTAGCGGCGCGCGTTGCAGCCGAGGTGGCCTTAGCGATGTTGCTTTCAGCCAGATCAGCAGCTTGTTGGGTTGCCTGGGTGAACTTTTCGTAAGCAGCGTTACCAGCAGCAACGGCTTGCTTTACAGCAGCCAGAGCAACATCAGCACCGAACGGCGAAGCCTTGGCGGCGTTTTCAGCAGCTTGTTGGGCAGCCTTGTTCAGTTGGTCGAATTGACCCTTCATCAGATCGCCGATTTCTTTGGCGGCACCGGTGGTGATTTCGTACACGGTACGGGTGTAGGTCATCATGTTTTCAGCGGCCGGCTTGGCAGCTTGAGCTTGCAGTGCAGCAACTTCTTGCGGGGTCTTGGCCGACAGGGCAGCGTGTGCATGCTTGCTGCTGTTGTTCAGCGACTCACGGGCAAAGCCCAGGTTCAGAGCAGCCAGGCTCTCAACAGCGGCCAGAGCCGTGTTAGCAACCGATTGCATGTTGGCGATCGCAGCGGTGTTGGCTTGGATCAGGTCTTCAGTGTTCACGAGCTTGGTCATGGTCTACTCCAATAGATTAGTGGGGTTTTTATAAATTACTGGCAGCATTATAGGCTATTTTTGTCGCAATGCAACATTTATTTGCGGTTGCAGCAAATTGCGTAAAAAAAACGCCAGATCCGAAGATCTGGCGTTTTAGGTGTCTGGCGCGGAAGACGGGGCTCGAACCCGCGACCCTCGGCGTGACAGGCCGATACTCTAACCAACTGAGCTACTTCCGCGTATCTCTTG
>VEQD01000090.1 GCA_018883385.1 Rhodocyclaceae bacterium
TTGCTACGGCAGCGATGGCGTTTTTGAGAGACTGCTCCAGCTGCAACACATCGGCAGGCGTGGCGCGAACCGCAGCCCACTCGGCACACTGGCTTTGCAGTACGGCACGAAACTCGAGCAGATCATCATTCAAGGCGGGGTGAGATTCCAGCATCCGCGCCCAGGGGTCGGCCAATGCGTCATTCAACTGGTCGGCAACAAAGGTGCCACCCCCTTGCCGACTATAGAGCAAACCTTTGGAGGCCAGTTTCTGGATCGCTTCGCGTAAACAGGGGCGTGACACGCCCAGCTCCAGAGAGAGCTCGCGTTCCGCCGGCAAACGATCCCCCGCTTTGAGCGCGCCTTCGAGTATGCGCTGCTCCAGCTGACGGGCAACCGTATCGGACAAACGATGTGCAGTCTTCAGTTCCTGAACCATGTCGAACAGTCCATAATTGGTAATACCAATATGAGGCATTGATCAATGAGGCGAAATTTAGCACAGCAACACCAGCAAAACCGCATAAATACAATGAAATATTTTCAATTATTTGATTTGTTTTGGTAATACCAATTTACCACACGAAGCGGAAACGATTCGTTACAATGCTGGCATCATGACCAAACGCACCGTATTCTTCGTTTCCGACGGCACCGGCATTACCGCCGAATCCCTGGGCCATAGCTTACTGAGCCAGTTTGAGGGTGTGGATTGGGTGCAACACCGCCTGCCCTTCATCAACACGCGCGAGAAGGCACTTGAAGCGGTACAACGAATCGAAGCGGTGTCCGAACGCGATAACTGCTGTCCGATCGTGTTCACCACGCTGGTCGACGATGAAATTTCTTCGCTGTTAGAGCAAGCCCCGGCACTATGCCTGAACTTCTTCAAGACCTTTCTGGCACCGATCGAAGCTGAAATCAATATCAAATCCACACACACGGTCGGACGTACCCACGGGCGGACCGACAGCTCGGACTACAAGAACCGCATCGAAGCCATTAATTACACCCTGGCGCACGATGACGGCATCACGGATCGCGACTTGAGCGGTGCCGATGTCATTCTCGTCGGTGTTTCCCGCTGCGGTAAGACGCCGACCTCGCTTTATCTAGCCATGCAGTTTGGCATCAAGGCGGCGAACTTTCCGCTGATTCCCGAAGACTTCGACCGGGGCACGCTGCCCGGCACGTTGAAGGAACATAAGGACAAGCTGTTCGGTCTGACGATTCAACCGGAACGTCTGGCACAGATCCGTGAAGAGCGTCGCCCCAATAGCAAGTACGCGTCGCTATCGAATTGCCGCCAGGAAGTCAGCGATGCCGAAAAAATGATGCGACGCGAGGGCATTCACTGGCTGGATTCGTC
>VEQD01000091.1 GCA_018883385.1 Rhodocyclaceae bacterium
CATCCGGCCTCATGGTTACCAATCCGCCCTATGGCGTCCGCCTCTCGGAACAGGACGCACTCCGTGCGGAATACCCCGAATGGGGCCGCACGCTCAAACAGCATTTTGCCGGCTGGACCGCCGCCTTTTTCACCGGCGACCTCGAACTTACCAAGGGCCTCGGCCTCAAACCCCGCCGCCGCTTCCCACTAAAGAACGGCGCACTGGATTGCCGGCTATTCGTCATCGATCTGGTTGTCGGGTTTCATCGGCGGCAGAAGCCATCCGAATCACCCTCCATCAGGGAATGATCCCCTTGACCTGCAGTGCCTCTAAAGTGATTTTCTGGCGCAACGGCAGATTAAGCGGGGTCTGTATGTTGGTATTCATCGCAAAGAACCAGACATCCGACGATGTCACGACGTACCCGACATACCAGCCAATTTCCGGATTAACACGCCGCGCCCAACCCGTTTTCGCATAAAAACGGTAAGCCGGGGGCGAATTTGCTTGCATGATGGATTCTAAAGCATCGTAGGATGATTCACTGTAGGGTAGATCACGTTGATAGAGCTTTCGTAGGAACCGAATCTGTTCCACAGCACTCACTTTGAAAGAGCCGTCTAACCAGAAGGTCGTTCCTTGGAATGGTATGGCAATTTCCCCGTATTGCGCCCGGCGGATATGGTGTAGATATTTTGCGGCGCCGATTTGCTCAGCGAGAGTCTGGTAGCACCAAACACAAGACGCTTTATACGCCATGGCCAGGCTCATGTTCCTGTTCCAGTCAGGAAACTCGTGCATCGTGCCATCCCAGATAAATTGGGTGCTTTCAGGATCAAACACCCCTTCGTCGATTACAATTAGCGTGTTAAAAATCTTGAAAGTTGACGCCGAGGCAAAGCGCTTCTCTGATCTTTCTGTGTTCCAAACGTAGGTTGTGCCATCTTTATACGATTGAATAACAATTGTTCCTGTCGCCTCATACTTTTTAAAAATGGCTTCTATCGTCTGATCATCAGCCCAGACATGCCATGGGATCAGGGATAGAAGCAGCATGAGCGGTTTTTTCATGCCGGATTAATCACGCCCGCGCGCACCAACTTTTCCAGACTCTGTGCCATCGTGTGCATACCGTACTGCTGGCCTGTCTGCATTGCAGAAATGAGTTGGGCGCCCTTTTGCTCTCGAATCAGATTGCGCACGGCTGGTGTGCCAACGAGTACCTCGTGAGCTGCGACACGTCCTTGGCCATCCTTGCGCGGCAAGAGTTCTTGCGCCACGACAGCGCGTAATACATCAGCCAATAACGTTCTGGCTAAGTCTCGTTCTGACCCCGGAAACACATCCACGATCCGTTCCACCGCC
>VEQD01000092.1 GCA_018883385.1 Rhodocyclaceae bacterium
CTTGTAACGGACGTTGCCGGTGTCGAAGTCGCCGTCCATGCTGTTTTGCAGCGGGACGCGAACAAAGTGCTTCATACCATTAGGCACATCGGTCGTCAGGAACCAAGCATTGGTGTCCGTCAGCCAGTGGTTAATGGCGTAGCCTTCCGGAATCGAACCGTTGTTCTTCAGGGCGTTGATGTCATTGTCGTTGGTGCCGACGCGGAGTTCGGTTTCCAGCAGACGAGTAGCAACGAACTGCAGAGCAGGCGGAACAATCAGCTTCTTCGGCTTAGCAGCGATCAGCAGACCACGTTCGTCAGTCCACAGCGAGATCTGGATAACGGCGGCTTCCAAAGAAGTTTCGTTCAGATCAGCGGCGGTCGACGGGATGTTGCTGTTGGTGCCACCCGAAACCAGCGGGTGGTCATTGGCAAACAGAGTTTTACCGTCGCCACCGTTGTAGCCCGAGGTGAAGCCGTTGTTCAGAACGGCAGCAGCCTTAACTTGCTTCGTGTAAGCCATCGAACGAGCCAGAGCCTTGGTGTAGCGAGCCGACAGCGAATCGTAGAGGTTATCTTCGATTGCTTCTTCGGTCAGGCTGAAGCCTTGAGCAATGGTTTCGTGGTTGTATCGAGCCGTCCATGCTTCTTGACCATTGTCATAAGCGATAGGAGCGCCTTCGTTCTTGACCGGAGCGGCCGAGAAGCCCGACAGTTTGGTTTCTTCTTCAAAGCTACGTTCCGAGGTCTCGGTGTCGTAGATTTCCTTATGCTCTTCGCCGTAACGAGCGTACTCCAGACCGAACAGGGCGTTCAGGCCGGGCAGCAGTTCTTTGAGTAGCTGTGCGCGTGAAATTGCCATGATTAACTCCTATTAGGCGGCGTAGTCAAGGCCGGTGGTACCAAGCACTTGCGGGTTGTTGAGCTTAACGATCACTTCGCAGTAGGTCGTTGCCGAGGTGTTGGTGTCCGGAACCACAGCGATAACGCGCAGCGGGAGAGCAGCGGCATTACCAGCAGCGTTGGTAGCGTAAACCGACACAGCCGAGTCACCAGTGGTAGCCGAACCAGTGCCTTGACGGACTGGGACGTTGGTGCCAACGATGCTACGGTTAACCGAAGTCACAGTAGCGTTGCCAGAGAAAGTCACGGCAACTTTGAAGGCGGCCATAGGATCGTCAACAACGTAGGCAACAGCGTTGCTCACGCCAGAGTTGCCTGGGTAGTATTGACCTTGAACCGGTTGGCTCTGCGAGTTGGTGTAAGCCACGCCAACAAAAACACCGTAGGTGTTATTAGCAGCGGCGGTCGTCGAGTCCGTGGTTACGGTCGACTTTTCGATTGTGCCACCAGCAGCGATGCG
>VEQD01000093.1 GCA_018883385.1 Rhodocyclaceae bacterium
ATGATGCCAAATGTCGATGCTGCAACCGCGCGCGTATTTGACAAGCTTGGTATCGAACTGGTGATTGCCTCTTCCGCTGAGTGCTGTGGTGCGATTCGTCAGCATCTGAGCGATCACCATGGCGCCGAAGCGCAAATGAAGCGCAACATCGACGCCTGGTGGCCCTATGTTGAAAAGGGTGTCGACACCATCGTGATCAATGCCTCGGGTTGCGGTGTCATGATCAAAGACTATGCCGAAATTCTGGCGCACGACCCCGTTTATGCAGAGAAGGCTAAACGCATCTCGGCGATGGCCAGGGATGTCAGTGAGATTCTGCCAAGTTTTGCTGGTGAGATCGAAGCACTCGCCAACCATAAGCGAGCGGGTGGCATTCCCGAACGTGTCACCTATCATCCACCTTGCACGATGCAGCATGGTATGAAAATCCGTGGCTCGGTGGAAACCCTGCTCGGCGGCTTGGGCGTTACCGTACGTCTCTGCCAAGATAGCCACTTGTGCTGTGGTTCGGCCGGAACCTATTCGATTCTGCAGCCGGCGCTGTCACAGGAGTTGCGTGACCGCAAGCTCGCGAACATTGCGACAACGAATCCACAGGAAATCGTCTCGGGCAATGTGGGTTGTATCAATCATCTGCAAGCTGGAACAGACGTGCCGGTGCGTCACTGGATCGAACTGATCGACCGGATGGTCTGACGATGTCCAGATCACTTCGTTTAAAGTTGGTCTCTTGAGATAATGCACAAGATTTCCTGTGCTATTAGATTGAAAGAGTCCTATGTCATCCCTCAGTCACGATTTCATCCGTTTTGCTCTTGACCAGAATGTGCTGCGTTTTGGTGAATTCAAAACCAAGGCCGGCCGTCTCTCGCCCTATTTCTTTAACTCGGGTCTGTTTCAGGATGGCGCAGCGTTAGCGCAGCTCTCCAACTTCTATGCTGGCCGCCTGCTCGAATCGGGCCTGCGATTTGATATGTTATTTGGCCCGGCGTACAAAGGTATACCGCTGGTGGCGGCCATCTCGGTCGTACTGGCGCAGCAAGGGCATAACTTCCCGTATGCCTTCAATCGGAAGGAAGCCAAAGATCACGGCGAAGGCGGCACCATTGTCGGCGCACCGCTCAAAGGTCGTGTGCTCATCATCGATGACGTGATCTCGGCGGGCACGTCGGTGCGCGAATCGGTCGAGCTCATCCGCAATCAGGGCGCCACCCCAGCCGGTGTGCTCATTGCATTGGATCGCATGGAGCGCGGCACGGGAGCGCTATCAGCCGTGCAGGAAGTGTCCGCTTCCTATGGCATCCCGGTGATCGCTATTGCCAA
>VEQD01000094.1 GCA_018883385.1 Rhodocyclaceae bacterium
CCGACCCGACGAACAACCTGCGGTCGCTCAATCCGGTTACCTGTCACAAAGTAGGCATGCAGATCGTAGGCAAAGCGATTCAGCTTGCCGACGATAAAGGCGTTGCCACGCACCAGGGCGTTGTATCCCAACACCGCAGGGATGGCGACGGCGAGGCCAAAGGCCGTCATCACCAACGCCTCGCCGACCGGACCCGCAACTTTATCCAAACCGGCGCTACCCGCATCACTGATGGTCAGAAGGGCGTGGTAGATCCCCCAGACTGTACCGAACAACCCGACAAATGGGGCGGTGGATCCGATCGACGCCAACAGCGCCAGGCCATGGCTCAGCTTCTCCTTGGCATCGTCAATGGCATTACTCAAACTACCAGTCATCCAGTCGCTGAGGTCGAGCGTGTCGTGTAGTTGCTGATCACTGTGCCGGTGGTGCCGCATCGCGCTTTGCCCTTCAACCGCTAACTGCTTAAAGGGATTCACCTTGCCCGGCTCCACATCCAGCGTCTGGATGCCGTGTTCGAGATCTGTGCTGTGCCAGAAGTTCTGTAGTGCTGCTGCCTGCTTCTTGGCTCGCTGGACCCCCATGCCTTTAACGATGATGACGGTCCAGGAAATGATCGACATCACCAGCAGCGCCAGTGCGGTGATCCCAATCACAATGCCGCCGTTTTGCAGCATATGGAAAATACCCAACTGTTCGTTCATGTTGAATCCTTGTTCGTGTGAATTTGTGTGAATTTTTTGCGAGTTAGTTCTGGTCTAGTGAAAAGCGGATCGGCAGCTGATAGCACATCGCGACCGCCTGGCCTGATTTGCGCGCCGGGTGGAAGCGCCAACGTTCCACGGTGTCTGCCGCTGACCGGTCTAACCGGACATAGCCCGATGTTTTTGCCACGTCGACCGAGTCCACGGCACCGGTTGCCGCGACGCACACCTTGAGCAGCACCGTGCCTTGCTCGCCCTTGCTTCGGCTCACCGGCGGGTAGTGCGGTTTCGGGTTTTGCAGATCCGATGCATTGGCATCCGGCATATGTACCGGTGCTGCAGCGGGATCACCCGTGACGGTTTTAGCCGCCGCCTGTTCTTGCGAGATTGTTTTGTCTTTGGGTGCGAGTTTGTCCTGCTTTTCCTGCCGCTGATCCCGCATCGCCTGTGACTTAATCGTCTGAACCAGCGCAGACGATTCACGATCAATCATTTCAGCCATCATCACGATCGGTTCTGGGTGTGTCGCGAAGAGCACGGCCCAGAAGCCCAGCACCAATACCGCCCCAACGTGCAGCAAGGCAACGGCCAGCGTCGTT
>VEQD01000095.1 GCA_018883385.1 Rhodocyclaceae bacterium
TCGATCGAAGAAATCCGCAAGCCGGAAACCGATGCCAAGCTGATCGCCGACTCGATCGCGCAACAGCTGGAAAAGCGCATCATGTTCCGTCGTGCCATGAAGCGTGCGATGCAAAACGCCATGCGTCTGGGCGCCCAGGGCATCAAGATCATGAGCTCGGGTCGTCTGAACGGCGCTGAAATTGCTCGTACCGAGTGGTACCGCGAAGGTCGTGTGCCTCTGCACACCCTGCGTGCCAACATCGACTACGGCACCTCGGAAGCCATGACCACTTACGGTCTCATCGGCATCAAGGTCTGGGTCTACAAGGGCGAGCATCTGGCGCCGGGTGAACAGCCTGCCGTTGTTGAAGAACCCAAGCGCGCACCGCGTCGTCCGCGCGCTGATGATGAAGGCAAGTCGGACAAAAAGCCGGCTGCCAAGCGTGTTAGAAAGGCAGGTGCGTAATGCTGCAACCCGCACGTCGTAAATACCGTAAGGAGCAGAAAGGCCGTAACACTGGCCTGGCGACCCGCGGTGCGTCCGTCGCTTTCGGCGAATTCGGCCTGAAGTCGACCGATCGCGGTCGTCTGACTGCCCGTCAGATCGAAGCCGCTCGTCGCGCCATGACCCGTCACATCAAGCGTGGCGGTCGTATCTGGATCCGCGTATTCCCGGACAAACCGATCTCCAAGAAGCCTGCCGAAGTCCGTATGGGTAACGGTAAGGGCAATCCGGAGTACTACGTTGCCGAGATTCAACCGGGTAAGGTTCTGTACGAAATGGATGGCGTCAATGAAGCGCTGGCTCGTGAAGCGTTCAAGCTGGCTGCCGCCAAGCTGCCGCTGCGCACGATCTTCGTGACGCGTCACCTGGGGTAAGACATGAAAGCAAGCGAACTCAAAACCAAATCGAATGACGAGCTCAAGCAAGAGCTGCTCGATCTGCTGAAGGCTCAATTCTCACTGCGTATGCAGAAGGGTACCCAGCAGCTGAGCAACACCAGCCAGCTCGGTAAGGTCCGCCGCGACATCGCTCGCGTGCGCACCATTCTCCGTGAAAGGGTCTAATCATGACTGATAAGACTGGTATGAACCGGACCCTCGTGGGTCGTGTGGTGAGCGACAAGATGCAAGAGACGGCCACCGTGCTCGTCGAGCGTCGCGTCAAGCACCCGATGTACGGCAAGATCATCACGCGCTCGAAGAAATATCACGCGCACAACGCCAACAACGATGCCAAGACGGGTGATCTCGTCCAGATCGTTGAATGTCGTCCGATGTCTCGCACCAAGACCTGGCAAATCGCCAAGCTCCTGGAGCG